>JANJUT010000099.1 GCA_024710445.1 Thiobacillus sp. | reverse complement strand
ATGCGACCTGCCAGAACAAACCGGCGGCGAGCCGCCCTCCCAGCCCAGCCCGCTACCCGACGCCCGCGAACAACCCGCGCCCGCCGTATCCGCCGCCCAGCTGCCGCGCCGCTATTCGCCCACCGCCTACCAGACCCTGCTCGACTGCCCGTACCGGTTTTTCGTGAAAAGCGTACTCGGCATTCAAGAGCTGGACGAGGCCGACGATGCGCTCGACAAGAGCGATTACGGCAACGCCCTGCACCACATTCTCAAACGTTTTCACGACAGCACGCCACCGGCCGAACGCGACGCGGCGCTGTTGCAACTGAGTGAAATCTCCAACGCCGAATTCGCCGCGCTGCCCGCCTGGACCGCCACCGCCTGGCGCAGCCGCTGGGAAAAAATCCAGCCCGCCTACATCGACGCCTGGCTCGACTGGGTCGCCCAGGGCTGGCACTACCAGTCCGGCGAAGCCGCATACGAAGTGCCGTTCAACGTCCCCGGCCTCGGCGACATCACCCTGCACGGCCGCATCGATCGCGTCGACGAGCGCGGAGAAGCCCGAACCATCATCGACTACAAAACCGGCGCCGCCCAAAGCCTCAAAAAGAAACTCAAGGACCCTGCCGAGTCCGTCCAGCTGCCGTTTTACGCATGGTTAAGTGACGCCGCCGCTGCCTACCTGCCGATCAACGAAAGCCCCGTCGCCCCGCTCGAACTCGACGGTGAAACCGACGTCGACGCCATCAGCCGCCGCCTGCCGGAACTGCTCGGGGCCATCGCCGCAGGCGAAGCGCTCCGGGCAAATGGCGTGGATGCCGTTTGCCAGTATTGCGAAGCGCGTGGGTTGTGCCGCAAGGGGATGTGGAAGGCCGCATAAATAGCTTGCCAAGCGTCAAGACGGGTAACAATATCGTTTGAACTTAGCGTATGAATGGAGATAAGCCATGCGCATCAACCTCGTTAAAATCGGCAATTCCAAAGGGATCATCATCCCCGCCGCCATCCTGGCCTCATGTGGTTTGAAAGACGCCGTCGATCTGCAAATCAAGGGCAAAAAACTCGTCATCGACGCGCTCAAACAGACGCGTTCTGGCTGGTTCGAGGGCTATCAAGCCGAAAACAACGAGGCCGTGCTCGACAGCATTCCGCTGGATGAAGGTGACGATGAATGGGTGTGGTAAAGCGCGGCGAAGGCTACTGGGTCAGCCTCGACCCCGCCGTCGGCAGCGAAATCCAGGGCCGTGAAATTCAGGCAGCCCGCCCCTGTCTGATTGTTTCCCCCGATGACATGAACGTCACCCTGCCGCGGGTCGTGATCGCCCCCCTCACCAGTGGCGGCCAGCCGCTCGGCTGCCGCCCCGAAGTTGAATTCAAAGGCAAATCTGCCCGCATACTTCTGGATCAACTGCGTTCGGTGGACAAACAGCGCTTGGGTAGCAAGATGGGGAAAATCGATCTCGCAGTTTGGCATCCGGTGTTGCTGGAGATGCTGACTTAACCCGTCAGCCAAAATCGCAGTGAGCTTAAGTAAGCAAACAGGGAGAAACAAATGTCCGCAAGTCCTAACTGGACGCGCCCGCAACTATTGGTGGCATTCCATCTGTATACCCAATTGCCATTTGGGAAATTACATTCCCGTAACCCCGAAATCGTCAAGTACGCAGCGCTGATCGGCAGAACGCCGTCCGCACTCGCGATGAAATTGACCAACATTGCCAGCCGCGATCCAGAAATAACCTCAACTGGGCGAGCAGGGCTAAGCGGCGCTTCTGCCGCCGATAAAGCCATGTGGGTGGAAATGCAGGCAGACTGGGGTCATTTCGCTACAAAGATGCAACAAGCTGTCGCTGCATTGGGTGCTGACACTGAGCTTGGCGCGCCCATCGACGACTCGCTTTTTCTGGATGAGGACGCTGATTACACTGGAGCCGATAAAACTGTTCAAACGACGGCTCGGGTTGGTCAGAATTTTTTCCGTCGTGCGGTACTGAGTGCATATGATTATCGGTGCTGCATCACGGGTCTTTCCGTACCCCAACTCTTGATCGCGAGTCACATCATGCCTTGGCGAGTTGACGCAACTAATCGGCTAAATCCTCGAAACGGCCTTTGTTTGTCGATGCTGCACGACAAAGCGTTCGATACAGGAATCATTACTGTCGCAGAGGATATGACCGTTCATGTTTCGCGGAAACTTGCAACCAATGCCGATCACTTCTTCAACTCCGCCTTGTTGGCTTACGATGGAAAACCCTTGATCCTTCCAAAGAAATTCAGCCCGCGCGCAGAGTTTCTGTCCTACCACCGCCAACACGTTTTTGAAAGGTAGATGCCTTCTATGAATGTACGATTTGAGTACCTCTACCGCGATGCCGGAAATTTCAAGAATTGGGGTGAAGTCGTTTTTGCCAACCCGCGCAACATCTGCGCTGAACGTGTTGCAGCAATGGCTGAAAAAGTACTGCGTTACGATAGTCTTTATTTTGTGGCATCCGGGGTCAATGTGCCTGATCTACACTTCGCGGAGCTTAGTGAGGCACTTGATCACGATTGGCACGAAGTTCACACTTTCCAAGTGACAGATGACGCGCCGAATGATCGCCAAGGACGTGATATCGAGGTGTTTTTCCAATTACTTCAACGTTCGTCTGGGGGTACGTGGCCATGCCGGGCGTGAAGTCCCCCAGTAAAGTCCGTTGGCGACAGGTGCTTGCTGAGGCTGATCGCATCAACCAAAAATACCTGCTCACGCTCGAAGCTTCAATCAGCAAACACCAGACTGACGAGATGCAGGCGAAAAACTTGCAGCTAGTTTTGCCGCGCGGCCTGCACAAAACCTACACACCAGAGCAACAGGCATGGCTTATGGATCTTTCTTCATTTACGGATCTGGTGCGAGAACGGCAGGATGCCGCCTGATTCCTGAGCATCTTTTCATGCCGTTCCTCCCGCTCGATATCCCTACCGCCCTTTCCCCCACCTGCTCGGTGGTGGTGGAAGCGTGCGCCGGCAGCGGCAAGACCTGGCTGCTGGTATCGCGCATGATCCGCCTGCTGCGGGCCGGGGCGGCGCCTTCGGTGTTGCTGGCGATCACGTTTACCCGCAAGGCGGCACAGGAGATGACCGACCGGCTGCATGACTGGCTGCGGGTGCTGGCGCTGGAAGACGACGCGACGGTGCGCAGGTTTCTGCATGACCGGGCGGTGCCGGATGAGGAGATCGACGCATTGTTGCCGCGCGCGCGCGGACTGCTGGAAACGGTGCTGACGGCGCAGCCGGGGCCGACGGTGACGACCTTTCACGGCTGGTTTCTCGATCTGCTGAAACGCGCGCCGCTGGAAGCGGGGCTGCCGTGGGGGGCGCCGCTGCTGGAGCGCGAGAAGCTGTTGCAGCATGAGGTGCGCGACCGTCTGCTCGATCGTTGGGCGGCCGCACCGGACACCGCCGAGGGTATCAGCCTGCTGGCGCTGCTGGATGAGCTCGGCGAACACAACCTGCGTGCGCTGTTGACACACTTTGTGCAGGCGCGGGCGGAGTGGTGGGCATATACCGATAACCAGCCTGATCCGGTGGCGTATGCGCTGGCGCAACTGCGCCCCGGCCTGGTCAAAGACCTCGACACCGATCCGGTGGCGGCTTTCTGGGCCGACGACCTGATGGCGGCACGGGTGAAGCGGGTGGGCTTTGCCCTGGAAAAGGGCAGCGATGCCGAGCGCAAAACAAGCACCTCAATTCAACAAGCGTTAGCTGTTACGGACTTTGACCGTTTGCGCGAACTTGTTCTGAAGAAGGATGGCGGGCGGCGGGTGAAAAAAGCCAACGCGCCGACCCTGAAAGCACTGGGCGCAGAAGCCGACACGTTCTTGCGAGATTACGACACGCTGGAAACGGCCTTTGAGACCATCGCCGCGATCCAGACCGACATCCGCATCTGGAATCTCAATCGTCACGGCCTGCTGCTCGGCCACGCGTTGCTCGGCGCGTATCAGGAAGCCAAGGCGCAGCAGGGGGTGATCGATTTTGCCGACGCCGAATGGCTGGCCTGCCGCCTGTTGCAAAGCGAGGAACACGCGCCGGGACTGGCGCTGAAGCTGGATGCGCGCTACCGGCATCTGCTGCTGGACGAGTTTCAGGACACCAACCCGCTGCAATGGCAGGCGCTGTCCACCTGGCTGGCGGAAGCGCGCGCGGCTGACAGCGAGATGACGGTGTTCATGGTGGGTGATCCAAAGCAGGCGATTTACCGCTTCCGACGCGGCGAGGCGCGGGTGTTCACCGCGGCGGCAGAATTTTTGCGTGCGCATTTCGGCGCGCCGTTGTTCAGCACCACCATGACGCGGCGGTTGTCGCCTGCGGTGGTGCAGGCAATCAATCCGGTGTTTGCCGGGGTGGAAGGATTTGCCGACCACAGCCACGCACCGGTGAATGAAACCCGTGCCGGTGCGGTGCGGTGTCTGCCGATCACCCTGGACAAGACCGACGCTGCACCCGGGTTTGCACTGCTGCGCAATCCGCTGACCACGCCCTTGCCCGAGGCCGACGACAAGGCGGTGCATATCGAAGCACAAACCTTTGCTGAAACCTTGCGCAACGAGGTGCTGGGAAGGTGGAGTGTGGTGGACAAGCACACGAAAACCAGCCGCCCGGCACGGGCCGGCGACGTCATGGCGCTGGTGAAAAAACGTACCCATTTGCACCTGTATGAACGCGAACTGAAAAAGGCAGGCATTCCTTTCATCACGTCGCGTCGCGGTGGACTGCTGCATGCGCTGGAAGCGCAGGACCTGATTGCGCTGCTGGAAACCCTGCTGCTGCCGCACGCTGATTTGAAGCTGGCGCACACACTGAAAAGCCCGGTTTTTGGCTGCAGCGACGCGGATCTGCTGGCCGTGTTTGCGCCCACGCCCGCACATGCAACGCGCGGCTGGGAGCGCCTGCTCGCGCTGGCCGTACAGGAGGACTGCCCGCCCGCCCTGGAGCGCGGCGCTCGGCTGCTCACCGGCTGGCGCGCCCGCATCGGCACGCTGCCGGTACACGATCTGCTCGACCACATTTATTTTGAGGGCGATCTCGAGGCACGCTACGCCGCCGCTGCGCCCGCTGCGATGCGCCCGCAAATTGCCGCCAACCTGCGCGCCTTCGTGCAACTGGCGCTGACGCAGGACGGTGGCCGTTACCCGACACTGGCCGGCTTTATCCGCGAACTGGCTTCGCTCACCGACGACGACGACGCTGCGCCCCACGAGGGGCTCGCAGCCGATGGCGAAAACGCGGTGCGACTGCTGACCATTCACGGTGCCAAGGGGCTGGAAGCGCCGATCGTCTGGCTGCTCGGCGGCAGCGACCATGCACGCGGCGACAGTTATGGCGTGCTGGCGCCGTGGCCACCCACGGCACCGTGCCCCGGGCATTTTTCCCTGTTTGGAAAAACGGACGAGCACGGCGCATGGCGTGAACCGATGTTTGCGGAAGAGGCCGGCCTGGCGCAACGCGAGTCCGACAACCTGCTGTACGTGGCGCTGACCCGCGCCGAGCAGGGATTGATCGTGAGTGGCGCAGCCGGCAAAAACGCCTGGCTGCAGCGTGTCGATGCGGCATGGCAGGGCATGGCGCTGCCGGGGGATCTGCCCATGGCCAGCAAGGTCGAGGACGCGCCATTGGCAAAGGCGCTGCCGCGCATCAACGCCCCCGCTATCGGACAACGGCTGGCGCCCGCACCTGTCAATCCGGCTGCGGCCAGCGGCGAGTTGTTTCATGCCTGCCTCGAACACCTGGCACCGCCGGGCGCGCCGCGCGACCTGCCAACCCTGGCTGCGCGACTGGGCATGACTGCGGAACTCAAGCGCATCGAAGCCGATGCCCGCGCGCTGCTGGCGCAGCCGCATCTGGCGCGATTTTTCGACCCCGCGCAGTATCAAAATGCGCACAACGAACTGGCGCTGCTGGATGCAAATGGCCGCTTGCAACGCCTCGACCGCGTGGTGGAATTCGACGATGCGGTGTGGGTCATCGACTATAAAACCGGCGACGACAGCCCCGGCCTGACGGACGGGCATCTGGCCGAACGTCACCGCTCCCAGCTGTCGAATTACCAGGCCCTGCTTGCCGGGCTTTACCCCAGCAAACCGGTGCAAGCCGCCTTGCTGCTCGCAGATGGCCGTCTGGTCAACATGACGACACTGTAAAAAATTGCATTCTCTGCGCACGTTTGGCCAGACCCGCCGCCAAACGGTATGTTGTTCAGTCTTCAGGAGAGAAACGATGCGTACCCTGTTATTGCTACCCCTCGCCGGCCTGCTCGCCGGTTGCATTTCTTTCAACTCCAGCGAATCGCCTGCGACGCCCGATTACGCCACGTTCTGCCAGGAGAAGGAATCGCAGTGCGCCGCCGTTTGCGGCAGCGCGGGCGTACAGGCTTTTTCCTGCAAGGCCGCGCCGCGTGAAGGCATCGATTACCAGTGCCAGTGCAAAAAGCCGGAGCAGCGGCTTTGACCGACAAGCCCTTTTCCGAATCCTGCGTCCAGAACCGCGATCCCATTCTGGCGGTCCTGCGTGAGGTATTCGCCGATCGCAGCAGCGTGCTGGAAATCGGCAGCGGCACCGGCCAGCATGCGGTCGATTTTGGCGCCGCCTTGCCGCATCTGCGCTGGCAGACCGCCGATGTACCGTCAAATCATCCCGGCATCCGGCGGTGGCTCGACGATGCCGCACTGCCCAACGTACTGCCGCCGATTGCGCTCGACGTAAACCGGCTGGAATGGCGCAACGGCAGCTATGACGCGGTGTTTTCCGCGAATACCCTGCACATCATGGGCTGGCCCGGCGTGGAGCAGTTCTTTGCGGGAGTGGGTGCCGTGCTGTTGCCGGGCGGCGTGTTGGCGGTATATGGCCCGTTCAACTACAACGGCGCGTTTACCTCGGAAAGCAATGCCCGTTTCGATATCTGGCTGAAGTCGCGCGACCCGGCCTCCGGGGTGCGCGATTTCGAGGCCGTGAATGCGCTGGCCCGTGCCCAGGGGCTGGTTTTGCAACAGGATGTCGCCATGCCGGCCAACAACCGCACCCTGGTGTGGAAGCGTATGGGCTATTGAGCATCCCATCCCCGCACGCGGGGATGGGATGCTCAATAGAAGGCTGTTTTAATTGGTTATTGATTCGGCCTCCCGCACGGTCTCACACAGCCGGGGCAAGCCGGCCTTCAATATCACTTCAAACTTCATCAGGCCGAATCAATAAATACCACGTTGCCATGCGATGGTCGTTTGCTATAAAAAGACCATCGTGTCGCAAAGGAAGTCTCATGCGCATTGCCGAACTGATTCAACGCTGGGCCAAGGAGGGGCATGCCCGTACGTCCGTGCGTGCCTACACGGTCCATTTACCGCTGCGCGATGCCGCGCGCGTCGAAGCCCTGCATGTGATGTATCCCGGCCGCAGCGAATCCCAGTTGATGGCCGACCTGATTCATGCCGCGCTCGACGAACTGGAGGTGGCGATGCCTTACATCCCCGGCAACCGCATCATTGCCGAAGATGATTACGGCGACCCGATCTACGAGGACCTCGGGCCCACGCCCCGGTTCTACACGCTATCGCACGAGATCCTGCGCAAGCTCGGCGCCTTGCCCCTCGATCAGGAACTGTCGGATTAATTTACATTTGTTGCCATAAACCATTTCCTGCCCGAAGGTTGAGCCTTGCAATCCGGGCGCTCGCGCTTCATGGCACAGTGGTTGCTTGTCTTCAGGAAAATACGCTAAAAACGGAGAATGTCGTGTACCTGGGTCCAGCTTTTCTTTTCGCAGCCTTTGCCAGCCTGTTTTATGTCCCGGGCTTTTTGGACATACCCCTGGGCATGATCACGTCGCGCCAGCTTGTCTCGGAATTGCTGTTTTCCGTTTTCGGACTGATCGCATTGGCGGCTTTGGCTCGCTCGATCGAGTTCGACCCGGTGTGGCCGTGGCGCCCCGAGTTTCGCCGCCTGTTGAAACGCCTGGGATGGGTGGGACGGGCGGATTAAAGTCACGCGCCTGCCGTCGCCCCCCTTGGGGTAAGCGGCACATCCTGTCCGGGTTCCGCTGGTTTGATTCACGCCTGGCGCCACCTGCCCGGATGGCCGCTAAAATAACGGTTTTCTGTTTCGGAAGACCCCATGCCCGTCAACCTCACCGCGCCCGATCCCGCTTCCTTGTTGCCTGTTGCCGGCGTGCGGCTGGGTATCGCGTCCGCCGGAATCAAAAAACCCGGCAAGCGTGACCTCACGCTGATCGAACTGGCGCCCGGCACACAGGTGGCCGGGGTGTTCACGCAAAACCGCTTCTGCGCGGCACCGGTAACGCTGTGCAAGCAGCATCTGGCTCATGACACCATCCGCGCGTTGGTAATCAACACCGGCAACGCCAATGCCGGTACCGGTGAGGAGGGTTTAAGCCGGGCGCGCCAAACCTGTGAAGCGGTGGCCCAACTGATGGGCTGCGCCGCAGAAAACGTGCTGCCGTTTTCCACCGGCGTGATCCTGGAACCGCTGCCGGCCGACAAAATCCTGACCGCACTGCCCGCTGCACAAGCCGATCTGGCGTCGGCTCACTGGAGCGAAGCCGCGCACGCCATCATGACCACCGACATCGTCGCCAAGGGCGCGTCGCGTCAGGCGCAGGTGGGCGGCAAAACCATCACGGTCACCGGCATCGCCAAGGGTTCGGGCATGATCCATCCCAACATGGCGACCATGCTGGGCTACGTGGCGACCGATGCGGCCATCGCGCCCAGCCTGATGCAGCAACTGGTGAAAGAGGTGGCCGATGTGTCGTTTAACTGCGTCACTGTCGATGGCGACACCTCGACCAACGACAGCTTCATCCTGATCGCTACCGGACAGGCGGGGAACGCCACGATAGCCGATCCTGCCGGTGCCGATTATGCCGCGTTGAAAGCGGCTGTCAGCGCCGTATCGATCGAGCTCGCGCAAGCCATGGCGCGCGACGGCGAGGGCGCCACCAAGTTCATCACCGTGCAGATCGAAGGCGGGCGCGACCATGCCGAATGCAAGCAGATCGCCTATGCCATCGCGCGCTCGCCGCTGATCAAGACCGCATTCTTTGCCTCCGATCCCAACCTCGGGCGCATCCTTGCCGCCATCGGCTACGCCGGTGTCAGCGATCTCGACGTCAACACGCTGCAGGTCTATCTGGGCGACGTGCTGGTGGCCGAGAAGGGTGGCCGCGCCGCAAGCTACACCGAAGCGCAAGGCGCCGCCGTGATGAAGGAAGCCGACATCACCGTACGCGTGGCGCTCAATCGCGGCGACGTTTCCGCTACGGTGTGGACCTGTGATTTCTCTTATGACTACGTGAAGATCAATGCCGAATACCGCACTTGAACAGATGCTGGAACGCTTGCTGACGCGGCTCGATACGCACGGCGACAAACCGGCCGCGCTCGACTGGAAAACGGCGCGGGCCGCCCGCTGGTCGGCGCAGGCAGGCAAGCTGAAGCCCATCCTCCATCCGCAGCGCGTGGCGCTGAAAGACCTGCTGGCGATCGACGAGCAAAAGCAGCGGGTGGACGCCAATACGCGCCAGTTTGTCGCAGGCCGCCCGGCCAACAACGTGCTGCTGACCGGTGCGCGCGGCGGCGGCAAGTCCTCGCTGGTAAAGGCGGTGCATGCGAAGTACGCCCCCAAGGGATTGCGCCTGATTGAGGTCGACAAGGCGGGGCTGCCGAGCTTGCCCGACCTGTTCGACCTGCTGGCCGATACCGATAACCGTTTCATCGTCTTTATCGACGACCTCAGCTTCGCCGAACACGAGTCCGGCTACGCCAGCCTGAAGGCGGCTTTGGATGGCTCGCTGGCGGGACCATCGGATAACGTGCTGATCTACGCCACCAGCAACCGTCGCCACCTGATGCCGGAATACATGGCTGAAAATCTGGAGACGGAATACCTTGGTGGCGAGGTCCACCCGGGCGAGGCGACCGAGGAAAAGGTATCGCTGTCCGACCGCTTCGGCCTGTGGGTGTCGTTTCATGTCATGGATCAGGAAACGTATCTCGAAATCGCCCGACATTGGGCCGCATCGCTGGGTGCGCCCGCTAATGAAAGCTTCGAGCGCGCCGCCCTGCAGTGGTCGCTGGGGCGGGGCGCACGCAATGGCCGGGTAGCCTGGCAGTTTGCGCGTGACTGGGCGGGCAGACAGTGAGTCGAGGTACGCCTTCCCTCTCCCCAACCCTCCCCCCAGATGGGGGAGGGGGCAAACGTGATGCCCAGAACGAATTAATCGTCGTTGCTGCCGTATTGACCCAGGCCGATGGCCGGGTACTGCGTGAGGGTCGCGGCGCACCCGCGGGGCACCCGCCGGCGTACCCCTTGCGGGTGCTGCTGGCCCAGCGCCCAGCGGGCAAGGTTTACGCTGGCTACTGGGAATTCCCCGGCGGCAAGGTCGAGCCGGGCGAATCGCTGGAAACAGCCCTGGCGCGTGAACTGCATGAAGAACTTGGCATTGTCATCAACCGCCCCTGCCGCTGGATCACCCGGGTGTTTGAATACCCCCATGCCACGGTGCGGCTGAATTTCTTCCGGGTGTTCGAGTGGCAGGGTGAACCGCACCCGCATGAAGGCCAGATTTTTTCCTGGCAGCGGCCCGACGCGGTTGAGGTCACCCCGCTGCTGCCGGCCAACGCCCCGATCCTGAAAGCGCTGACATTGCCATCCGTGCTGGGCATTTCCCATGCCGAGTCGCTCGGCGTGGACACGTTTCTGGCGCGGCTGGATGTGGCCCTGCACAACGGCCTGCGCTTGATCCAGCTGCGTGACAAAACCCTGCCCGAGGACTCACGCCTGCAGCTTGCACGTGAAACGGTGCGCCGGGCCCATCTTCACGGTGCACGCGTGCTGGTCAACGGCAGCCTGGATCTGGCGCGCGCATCCGGGGCCGACGGCGTGCATCTCGATTCGTCCGCCGCCGCCAAACTGGCCGCCCGTCCGGACTGGGCCAACCCCGAGCCTTTTCTGCTCGGCGTGTCCTGCCACGATGACACCGAGCTGGCGCACGCTGCCAGAATCGAAGCCGACTTTGCCCTGTTGTCGCCGGTGTTGCCGACGCTCACGCATCCGGGTGCAGCGACACTGGGCTGGGCGCGGTTTTCCGAACTGGCCGGCGCCAGTCCGATCCCGATTTATGGCCTGGGCGGGCTGGGACAGGACGATGTCGCCCTTGCGCAATCGCACGGGGCGCATGGTGTCGCCTTGCTGCGAGGGGCCTGGGCATGAAACGGCTGGCGCTGCCCCTGCTGCTCATCGTGGCGCTGATCGGCATAGCCGTGGCGGGCTACTGGCTGCAGCGGCCCGCCAACGCCCAGGCGGTGGCCTGTGCCGACCCGCTGGCAGGATGCGTCTTCAGCCATCGCGGCGCCACGGTTAAAGTCGTGTTCTCCACCCAGCCCGCCCCGCTGCAAGCCTTTCTGCTCAGCGTCTACGTGCTGGGTGCGACCAAAATCAGCGCGGAATTCCAGATGAATGGGATGGAAATGGGTTTTAACCGCTATGACCTGCGGCCCACGGATACGGGCGTCTTTGCCTCAAGTATCACCTTGCCGGTATGTGTCAGCGGGCGGCGCGACTGGACCCTGTTTCTCGAGATAGACGGCGCGCATTACACGCTACCCTTCAGCACGCACTAAAATCCACCGTACATGTAAGCGTCATATACGCAGCATATAATTGAAAGTGGATTACTGGAGAGACAACACAATGCTAACTGAACACACCTACAAGCAGTTTGACGCCGAGCTGGAAGCTGTGCGCGCCGACGTGCTGAAAATGGGTGGTCTGGTCGAAGAACAAATCACCAATGCCATCGAAGCGCTCATCAAGGGCGACATGCAGCTGGCGGACCAGGTGGACGCCAACGACCATAACGTCAATGCGCTGGAAGTGTCCATCGACGAGGACTGCACCCACATCATCGCGCGCCGCCAGCCAACCGCATCCGATCTGCGCATGGTGATGATGGTGGTCAAGACCATCACCGACCTGGAACGCATCGGCGATGAAGCGGCCAAGATCGCACGCATGGCCAAGCTGATCCACCAGTCCGAGCGCATCAGCCTGCCGCGCTTTTCCGAAGTCAAGTACATGGGCGACCTGGTGCTCGACATGCTGCGCAAGGCGCTCGACGGCTTTGCCCGCCTCGACGCCACCAAGGCCGTTGAAATCGTGCGCCAGGACGAGCAGGTGGACGAAGAATTCCGCCTCAACCTGCGCCATCTCATCACCTTCATGATGGAAGACCCGCGCACCATTTCCGTATTTATCGACATCCTGTTCGTCACCAAGGCCATCGAGCGCATGGGCGACCACGCAAAGAACATGTCGGAATACGTGGTCTACATGGTCAAGGGCAAGGACGTGCGCCACACCTCGCTGGAAGAGATCGAGAAAGAAGTACTGTAATTTTTTCCATTCAATAAAAACGGGCTCCCGCGGGAGCCCGTTTTGCTGTGCGATCCGGTCTTACTTGCTGGGCGGCACGTAGCCCGCAGCGGCATCAACGTTGCCACCGCCAAAAAAGTAGCGCTCCATCTGTTCCATCAAATAGCTGCGCGCCTGGGCGTCAGCCAGATTCAGCCGGTTTTCGTTGATCAGCATGGTCTGGTGGCGCTGCCATCCGGTCCAGGCCTCTTTCGACACGTTCTCGAAAATCTTTTTGCCCATTTCGCCCGGAACCGGCTGGAAGGCCAGCCCTTCGGCTTCGCGACCGAGCTTTACACAATTCACCATCCGCGTCATTTGCTGCTCCTGAAAAACTCAATTACCGGATTTTAACCTTGATTCCTCGGTTGAACGAGCCCGAGTGTGGGTCTGCCGGGTTGGCTGGCAAGGCGCGACGACGCAGCGGGTCGGGACCCGCAAGGAGAAGCAACGCAGCCAGATGGCCCGGAAGGCTCGCAATCGGGCTCGTAGCGGGCCCACCCAAATGGTGAGCGTGAGCGAAGGCACAAACGCCAGCATCCAGGCGGCCCCGCCAAGGCAAACAAGCGGCCAACCGGGGAATCAAGGTTTAACCCAAGCGGCTTATTGGTTTGCGCGGGCCTCGATACGTTTGGCGAAAACTTCCATTTCCTTCGCCGCCTGCTTGTCGCCGCGCGCCTCGGCCACTGCGATGCCCTGCCGGTAGGCTGCGAGCGCCTCGCTCCAGGCTTCGGTATCGGTCAACGCGCGGCCCAGCAGCTTCCAGGCAGCTGAATATTTGGGGTCGTGTTCCACCGCGCATTTCAGGTGCTCGACCGCCTTGGCTGCATCACCCTGCTTGAGATATTCGTTGCCAAGCGAAAAGCGCAGCAGAGCATTGTCACGGCCCTGTTTCAGCATGGACTCAAAGTCCGCGATGGATGGCATTATTTTCTCCAGAAAACCGGGGTGAATACCACCAGCAGCGTAAAAAACTCCAGCCGCCCCAGCAGCATGGCAAAACTGCACACCCAGGTCTGGAAGTCGTTCAATACTGCATAGGTGCCGGCGGGGCCGACCTGTCCCAAACCCGGGCCTGTGTTGTTGACCATCGCAACCACCGCCGTAAACGCCGTGAACACATCCAGACCCGATGCGGACAGCACGAACGACAGCACCACGATCGAGGCGACAGAAATAAACAAAAACGCCAGCACCGCATAAATGATCTTGTTGGGTACCGCCTGTCGGCCTAACTTGGTGTGGATTTCTGCGCGCGGATGCACCAGCTTGATCAGTTCGCGGTACACCTGCTTGTACAGCAGGGTGGCCCGCAGCATCTTGATGCCGCCGCCGGTGGAACCCGAGCTGGCGATAAAGCTCGACAGGAACAGCATCCAGAGCGGCGCAAAATAAGGCCACACATTGTAGTCGGTGGTGGAAAAGCCGAGCGTGGTGGCGACGGAGATGGTGTTGAATGCTGCGTGGCGCAGGGCTTCCGGGAATTCGAGATAAAAATCCTTGTACAACAGGAATAAGGTCAGTCCCAGGATGCTGATGCCGAGCACCGAGAAATACCAGCGGATTTCGGTGTCGTGCCGATAGGTCAGCAGGCTGCGCATGCGAAAGGCCATGAAGTGTGTCGAAAAACTGATACCGGCAATCAGGGCAAACAGCATGACAATCGACTCAAGCAGGGGGGAGTCGAAGTAGGCCATGCTGGCATCGTGCGACGACATGCCGCCGAGGGCCATCACGCTAAAGCCATGAACCATGGCATCGATCCAGTTCATGCCGCCCGCCCATAGTGACAGCATGCAGATCACGGTAAACAGCGCATAAACCAGCCACAGGCCTTTGGCTGTTTCCGCCATGCGCGGGGTGAGCTTGCTGTCCTTCATTGGTGTGGGTGTTTCCGCCTTGAACAGTTGCCGGCCACCCACCCCCAGCATCGGCAGCACCGCAACCACCAGCACGATCACGCCCATGCCGCCGATCCAGTGCATCAGTGTGCGCCAGATGTTGATGGAGGCGGGCAATCCATCGAGCCCCGACAGCACGGTGGCACCCGTGGCCGTGAGGCCGGAGACGGCCTCGAAATAGGCATAGGTAAAACTGAGGGCCGGCATGTAGACCAGCAGGGGTATCGTCGAAAACACCGGCAAAACCGTCCAGATCACCACCACCAGCAAAAACCCATCCCGTGTCTGCAACTCTTTCTTGCCCCGGCGCGATACCAGCCACAGGAACAGGCCCGAAAAGAACGTCGCCAGAATGGCTTCATCGTAGGCCAGATGCGCGCCATCCCCCAGCGCAAGGGATATCCCCAGCGGCAGCAAAAAGGCGAATGCGTACAGCATCAGGACTTTTGAGAAAATGTGGATGACCGACAGGGTTTGCGACATCAGACTATTTGCCAGACAGGCTTCAACATGACTGGCATGTTACCAGCGCCCAGCCTCAAGCCCCCCGGGTGTCGTGGGGCCGGCATGGTGAAGCAGAAAACCAGGATCACCAGGCCAGGCACGTGCAGGACGGGCGTGAAACGATGCATGGATACGCCTAGAAAAAGCCGAAGCCAACCTGAAACAGTTTTTCAACCTTGGGAATGATGCGCTTGTTGAGCGCAAACAGGATGAGATGGTCTTCCGCTTCCATCAGGGTATCGTGGTGCGCGATCAACACCTCCTCGCCGCGAATGATGGCGGCTATCGCCGAACCTTCCGGCAAGGCCACATCGCCAATGCGCCGGCCCACCACCTTGGAGGTTTTCAGGTCGCCATGAATGACGATCTCGAGCACCTCGGCCGCGCCACGACGCAGGCTGTGCACTGCGGCCATGTCGCCACGGCGGATTTTTGAAAGCAGAGGCCCTACCGTGGCCTGCGCGGGCGAGATGGCAATATCGATTTCGCCGCCCTGTACCAGATTGACGTACGCCGAACGGTTGATCAGGGCCATCACCCGATGCGCGCCCATGCGCTTGGCCAGCAGCGCCGACATGATGTTGTCTTCGTCGTCGTTGGTCAGCGCGCAGAACACATCCATGGATTCGATGTTCTCCTGCTCCAGGAGGTCTTCGTCGGTCGCGTCACCCGTCAGCACCAGCGTGCGGTGCAGTTTTTCGGCTAGCTGATTGCTCGCCGTCTTGTTGATCTCGATCAGCTTGACTTCGTAGTCGCGCTCAAGCCGGGCAGCCAGTTGCCGTCCAATGTTGCCGCCGCCGGCAATCATCACGCGCTTGACCGGCCGCTCCATCCGCCGCAACTCACGCATCACGGCCGGAATATCCTCCAGGCGGGCAAGGAAAAACACCTCGTCGCCCGGCTCGATCACGGTAATGCCCCTCGGCACAATGCCCCGGTCGCGCCTGTAAATCGCCGCTACCCGACAGTCGACATCCGGCATATGGCGGCGCAGATCCTGCAGCTCATGTCCAACCAGCGGGCCGCCATGATAGGCACGCACCGCCACCAGCCGCACCTTGCCGTTGGCGAAGTCGAGCACCTGCAACGCCTCCGGGTGCTCGATCAGGCGGCGCAGCGTTTCGGTCACCTCATACTCCGGGCTGATGATGTGATCAACGCCAAAATGCTCGGACAGAAACTCGCGCCCAATATCCAGAAAGTCGGTCGAGCGGATCCGTGCGATACGGCTGGGAATATTGAACAGGGTAGCGGCCAGCCGGCAGGCGACCAGGTTGGTTTCGTCACTCTGGGTGACCGCCACCAGCATGTCGGCATCGTCCGCGCCCGCCTTCTTGAGGACGGACGGATGGGCCGCATGGCCGCTCACCGTCCGCAGGTCGAAGCGGTCCTGCAGCAGCGCCAGCCGCGCGGGGTCCAGATCGATGACCGTGATGTCGTTATCTTCAGCGACCAGACTTTCGGCCAGATTGGCGCCAACCTGGCCGGCCCCGAGGATGATGATTTTCAAGCGTGTTCCTTCGGCTTACAGGTCTTCGTCCAGCCTGCGCCCATGCCGGATATTCAGCTGTTTCAACTTGCGGTACAGGTGTGTGCGTTCCAGCCCCGACTTGTCGGCCACGCGCGTCATGCTGCCGCCTTCCTGCTGGATCAGGTGCTCGAAATACATACGCTCGAACGCATCGCGCGCTTCGCGCAATGGGATATCGAGCGGAATGCCATGCGCCACGGCAGATGCCGACTGCTTCATCGGCGCCAACACCCGGTTGACGTCAGCGGCGTCGAGTTCGCTTGCCAGGGCTGTGACCGCCAGCGTCCGCATCACATTGTTGAGTTGCGGCAGATTGCCCGGCCAGTCAAAGTTACGCAGCTGATTCTGGGCGGCCGTGGTCAGGCGCCGCACCGGGCACACGCCTTCTTCCACCAGTTGCGCCAGCATGAAGTTGGCGATATCGGGCACGTCCTCACGGTGATCGCGCAACGGCGGCACCTGGATGGCAAGGCTGGACAAACGATAGAACAGACGGCTGTCGAACTCGCCCGCAGCCACCATGGCGTCGAGGCTGCGACTGCTTGCACACACCAGACGCGCACCGCTGCCTTCGATGCGGTCCAGCAGCAGCCCCAGGCCTTTCTGCTCCAGCCGTGCCAGATCGCAGACTTCGGGCATGTACAAAGTGCCATTGCCGAGGGCCTCGACAAAGCTCACAGGATCGGACACCAGGCGCGCACGATCCTTGATCTCGATCCAGGGCGTGGCCGGCTGGTGCAGAAAATGGGCGCAAATTTCAAATCCGCTGCCGGCGCTGCCCATCAACAGAACCGGTGCGGTGTTGCCGGCAATCTGGGTCAGGCGCTTTTTGAGTTCGAGGATCAGCGGGCTTTTGCCGTGTGCGGAAAGATCCTTGCCCGGGGTGCGCCGAGGCAGCGCCACGCCGCGTTTGTTGGCTTTGTTGACCGTGTCGATCAGCTTGGCCAGCGCCACGGGTTTTTCCAGAAAATCGACCGCCCCCAGACGGGTGGCCTCGACTGCAGTATCGATCGTGCCGTGGCCGGACATCATCACCACCGGCATGGTGAGCTGACCGCCCCCCGCCCATTCCTTCAGCAGGGTGACACCATCGGTATCGGGCATCCAGATGTCGAGCAACACCAGATCAGGTCGACGCTGGGAACGGAAAGCACGTGCGGATTCGGCATTTTCGGCCAGGTGAACGTCATACCCCTCATCGGTGAGGATTTCCGACAACAACTCACGAATGCCTACTTCATCGTCCACGACGAGAATATGCCCGCTCACGTGTTTTCTCCGGCCGCCACAAAAACAGGCAGCGCGATACGAATGGCCGCGCCGCCCGATTTAAGATTTTCGATCTGGATTTTGCCCTGGTGTTCTTCCACAATTTTTTTAACGATCGCCAGACCCAGCCCTGTTCCTTTGGCCTTGGTGGTTGCATAGGGCTCGAACAGACGCGTCATCAGGTGTTCCGGAAATCCCGCCCCATTGTCTGCTACGGTCAAACACACCGTATTGTTATTCGGATGCGTAGTGACTTCAACACACGGTGCTGAATGGCCATTCAACGCATCTTGCGCATTTTGCAACAGATTATGTATCACTTGACGCAATAATGTGGAGTCACCTGCAATTCGCGGCAAATCCGCATCGAGATGCAGCTGCAAACCCAAGGCCCTGGCATCGTACAAAGACAGCACTTCATGTACCAGTGCGTTGAGGTCAAGTGCCTCGAGCTTGGCGCGCGGCATCCGCGCATAACCCGCAAACGCGTCCACCATGCTTTTCATTGCGGCCACCTGATTGACAATGGTTTGCGTGGCACGAGCCAGAAATTCCGCTTCTGCCGGCGGCAGGCGGCCGTCCAGTTTTCGCGCAATGCGCTCGGCAGACAATTGAATTGGCGTGAGCGGATTCTTGATCTCGTGTGCCAGCCTGCGCGCCACCTCGCTCCAGGCGGCGTTGCGCTCGGCATCGATCAGTTTGGTCACATCGTCAAACACCAGCACATAGCCCCGTTCGACGCCTGACGGCAGGCGTGTCCCGCGCAGCAGCAGCGATTGACTGCCGCCGTGACCCGCATAATCGATCTGCTCCTGCCATTCGCCTGCGTGCTCGCCAAAGCGCGCCGCCACCGTTGTGCCAAACGCATGCAGAGCCTCATCCGCCCGGCCCAGCCCGGTCAGCGGCTGCGCATCCAGTACGGCTGCTTCCACTCCAAGAATATGGGCTGCCGCGCTGTTCATGGTACGGATCCGCAGCCCCTCATCCAGCACCACCACACCCGATGACAGGTTGGCCAGCACCCGTTCGAGGAAGGCCTTGGCCTGCTCGGTTTGCTGGTGGTTCTGCGCAACCTGCTCGCGCGCGTCGGAGAGTTGTCGCGTCATGCGATTGAACGACTGGATCAAGACGCCCAGTTCATCACGGCTTTTCAACATGGGCATTTGCGAGAAATCCCCCTTGGCCACGGCACGGGTACCGCGTGCCAGCGTGCGCAGAGGAGAGCCCAGCCGCTCCGACAGCAAATACGCGATCACCAGCGTCATCAGCAATGCCAGCATCAGTGTAAGTGTCAGGGCCACGCCATAGATCCGCTTCAGGCCCAGCCGTGAAACAGCGATCTCCTGATACTCCTGATACGCCAGCTGCACCGCCTGCGCATCCCGTGCCAGCGTGTCCGGGACCGGCTGCACCAGCTGCAGTACACGCGTCTCGCCGATCAGCGCGCTGGTGTATACCGGCACGATGACATGCATGATGAGTCCGCGTTCCGGCACTTCTTCAATGCGGCTATAGGGCTGTTGCTGCCGCACCTGCCACAGCACGGCGCGGTCGGGCAACACCGGCAGCAATGCGCCGCGCTCGCCGCTGACGTGGGCGACCACGCCGCCGCGTTCATCGAACAGGGTCAGCTCCTGCACCGTGCTTTGTTCGCGCAGCGTGGACAGGCTGGTGATGATGGAACCCATGCCTTCGTCCGACAGGGACAGCGCCATCCGTTCAGCTTTCTTATCCAGTTCGCGCAACAGATCATCGAGCGCGGCCTGTCCCAGATTGACGCCGGAAGCCAGCGCATTGTCCACCCGGACGTCGAACCAGGTTTCGATTGAGCGATTCAGGAAAAACACCGATGCACCGTACACCACCAATCCTGGTAGCAAGGCGACGACGCCGAACATCAGCAGCAACTTGAGCGTGAGCTTGGCGCCGAACACGCCCCGGCGAATACGCTTTTGCAGCCACCACAAGCGCCAGCCCAGCAATACCAGCAGCGCTACCCCCAGCGCGCCGCCGCCAATGAAGAGTGCCGGCAGGCTGTCGGAAAAGACGCCGCTGTCGCCACTGGCAAAAAACACCAGTCCCAGCAGCACGATGCCCAGAATCAGGGCGACAGCAATCAGACTGCGCATCAGGGCAAGGGCTGCAATGGCACGGGGGGCGGGATTACCGGAGCGGCCGGCGCATCAAACGACCAGTCATACCAGGGCGTCACCAGTTCCCATTTGTCACCGGACACCGCACCGATGGAAAGGGGTTTGGGCAACTGCGACGTGTCGAGACGCAGGCGCAGGCGCGCATCGTAGCGCTGGCCCGGCTTGAGCGCGCCGCGTTCCAGTATCTGCCATGCCTCGGCGGTCCCCAGCATGGCCAGCGCTTCATTCAGCGTCGCGACCGTGCGCGTGGTGTAGCCGATTTCGACTACATAGCGCCGCAACAGAAGATGGTAATAAATCCGCTGCTTGCGCACCGGTTCGGCTATGGTTTCGTCCAGCCACCAGTTGCGCGGCCGGGTGAGTTCCAGCTCCAGCAGAAAATACAGATTGATGCCCTTGGAGAGCGCGTTTTCCAGCGTGCTGTTGAGCACCACGTTGATGTCCGCATCCAGGGTATAGCCTTGTGGCGTGGCCTGGATGACGGCTTGTTTGACCGTGCTTTTATCGCTCGCCTGCGCACTGCCCCCCAAACCGATCCAGCAAGCCAGCAGCAAGCCGAGCAGCCCACGAATCAGTGGGTCAAATTTTATGCAGCAAGGCGTAGTAAAAACCATCATGCTCGGTATCCGGCAGCAACGATCCGTCAGACAAGGGCTCAGGAAGCAAACGACGCTCGGCGTCACGCGCGTGATTCGCCAGGAACGCGCACACCTGCCCATCGTTTTCTTCATTGAAGATTGAGCAGGTTGCGTAGAGCAATGTACCACCCGGAGCCAGAAGCGGCCAGAGACGCTCCAGCATGACGGCCTGTTGTGCGGCAAACTGCGCGATGTCGTCGGGGCGGCGCAGCCATTTGATATCGGGGTTGCGACGCACCACGCCCGATGCACTGCAGGGCACATCGGCCAGAATGCGATCAAATGGCTGGCCGTCCCACCAGGCATCCGGGTTTGCCGCGTCACCCTCGACCAGGTTTGCCTTCAGCTGGAGGCGATCGAGGTTTTCCTGCACACGCTGCAAGCGCGTGGCGTCCACATCAAGCGCAGTCAGCACCGCGTCGGCACGTTCCAGGATATGGCCGGTTTTGCCGCCCGGGGCCGCACAGGCATCCAGCACCCGCTCGCCCGGTTGCGCATCCAGCAGACGTGCAGCCCACTGGGCGCCCGCATCCTGCACCGACACATGACCCAGATCAAAGCCTGGCAGCAGATGCACCGAAACGGCCTTGTCGAGCGTGACCGCATCCGGGCCGGTTTGACGCGCCGGCAACTCGGCCTCGGTCAGGCGTTGCAGATAACTCGCCACATCGCCATGACGACAATTGACGCGCAACGTGAACGGCGGGTGCTGCAGGCCGGCTTCCAGAATGCCCTGCCAATGTTCGGGATGTTCGGCTTGCAGCTTCTGAATCCACCAGTCGGGATGCGACCAGCGCGCGGAAGGCTGATCGTTCGCTATTTTTTCCAGTTCGGCCCGGCGCCGCTGAAAATTGCGCAACACCGCGTTGGCAAGACCGCGGCGCCAGCCTTCGCCCGCAGCGGTCACCGCATTGTGAACCACCGCATGGGCGGGGGCACGGGTGTACGCCAGCTGGTAGAGTGCCACCCGCAGCAGCCAGCCCAGTTGCGGGTCGGTCAGCGGGCGTTCCAGCAGCGCGGTCAGCCAGGCATCCAGCCGGCCCAGCT
>JANJUT010000055.1 GCA_024710445.1 Thiobacillus sp. | reverse complement strand
CGAAGAATTTATTAACTGGAAAGTTACCGAAGAACAAAAGGTTGCGGCTCTCGTTACTGGCTCCCAGATCTGTAATCAGCATCTGAATGCTATCATGAGTTCCTGCTATGCAGAGCACCCGGAGAACGACCGCTTTAATGCGAAAACCAACATCAAGTTGCAAAAGGCTATGCAGGCAGCCAGAAAAGCTGCCGTGCCTCAGAACTATATAGACAGGGTAATCAACCTTGCGAAGATGGGTTTCCGCTCAATTGAGTTCCCGATTTTTACTACAGACTGGGATGCCGAGGCGTACGCAACTGTTTCAGGACAAAACTCCAATAACTCCGTCCGTATAACTAATGATTTTATGAATGCAGTCCTGAATGACTGGGGGCGAAGTACGGGCTTCACGCTGCAAATGGAACCGGGCATGATTCGCCAGCCAGGACAGCGGCAGTAAAAACCAGGCCCTTGCCCTTTGGCAACCCCATCCAATCCAGGGACGACAACCCATGCGACAACACAAACGGCTCATTGCAGTCGTGCTGTTTCTCCTGCTGATGTTTGCGGCATTTGAGCTGTCCGGCTTGCGGGCGCATTTCAGTCTCGGCTTCCTGCAGCAAACCATCCGCGACAACCAGGTCAGCGGGCTGCTGATTTTTGTGCTGGTATTTGCTCTGGGCAACCTCGTCCAGATTCCCGGCTGGGTATTCCTCGCCGCCGCCGTGCTGGCGCTGGGCGAACTGTGGGGCGGCGTGGTCACCTATCTCGCCGCCTGCCTCTCGTGCACCATCACCTTCTTCACCATCCGCCTGGTGGGCGGTGACGCCTTGAAGAAACTGGACAGCCCGATCGCCATCAAGCTGCTGGGCCGCTTGCACGCGCAACCGGTCAAAAGCATCCTGCTGCTGCGCATGCTGTTCCAGACCGTCCCCGCGCTCAACTACACCCTGGCCATGAGCGGCGTGCGGTTTCGCGACTACCTGATCGGCACGCTGTTGGGACTGCCGGTTCCGATTGCCTTGTATTGCGTGTTTTTTGATTATCTGGCGCGGGCGTTGGGGATTGTTTAGGGGTCAGGGGTCAGGGGTCAGGGGTCAGGGGTCAGGGGTCAGGGAAAATGCCATAGGCTAGGACAGCCGCATCGAGGTTGGAAAATCGTGTCTGACCCTATTTTTTCTTTTTTAACCGGCGGCGCTTTAGCGCCATCCATCGACCGAAGAGAGCAAGGTCGAGCGCCGGGTTAATGGAATACATTCTTTACAGCCAGTTTAAATGAATCCAGGTAGTCGAGAAGCTGCAATACCGTGAGCAGCGAAGCCAGTGCAGTGACTATGTAGATGCTTCCCTTGACTAAACGCCCAGCCAACGACTCTTCCACCTTTTGGCGATTGAAACCCGCGCGACCAATGAGAACGAATGGAATGCGGGCGACCAAATCGAACACTAGCCCAAGATAGAAAAATGGATTAATGGCCCGGAGAAGCGCCGGGCGTCTATTGCCTTCGTAAATGCCTATCGACCGATCAACAAAGTCTAAAAGATTATTCGCGGTGATTCTGAAGCGATGTAGATTGAAGATATTTTGAACGAGATCAATGTTCTGGACATATCCGCCAACCATTGCAGACGGTGTGTAGCGAATGGATGGATTGACGCCTGAGTGTAAGATGATGTCGTGAATCTCATCCATCATTCGATTGATTTTTACTCTTATCTTTTCTGCCTCTGGTTCTTCAATCCGCTCATCCATCATCCACTCGGCACGGCTGTTATTGAAATACTGAATTACCAATGCCCTAAACTCAGTGAGCCTTTCAAGGCGCCGGTTGTTCTCCCAAGGCAATATTCTCTTGTAATAATTCACGTGATCAACCTTTGCCGGGTAACGCTAACGCGCTAAAAAACGAAACGGAAAAAACGGGGCCAGACACGATTTCCCCACTACACGCTCACGCAGCTAATGCGCGCACACCGCCTCACCGCAGCACCAACCGCTCCACCACGTACAGCAACGCCGTAATCAACCCGACCACCACTGCAAAGCGCAGCACGCGGCCAGCATAGCCCAGGTATTTGCGGTTGCCGGTGAACAGCCACGCCAGCCCGAGCGCCACCACCGCGATCAGCAGGGCGACGATCATCAGGCGAATGGCGATCATCAGGCGGTGAGGGGGTGCAGGCGCAGAAAGGCGGGGGGAACGTCTTCGTTGTGTTCGAAGCTGACGTATTCCCAGGATTCCTGGTGCTGCAGCAGTTCGCGCAGCAGGGCGTTGTTGAGCGCGTGGCCGGATTTGTGGGCTTCGAAGGCGCCGATGATGGGGTGACCGAGCAGGTAGAGGTCGCCGATGGCGTCGAGCACCTTGTGTTTGACGAACTCGTCGTCGTAGCGCAGGCCGTCCTGGTTCAGCACGCGAAACTCGTCCATGACGATGGCATTGTCGAGCGAGCCGCCGAGCGCGAGGCCCTGGTTACGCAGGTATTCGACCTCGTGCATGAAGCCGAAGGTGCGGGCGCGGGAGACTTCCTTGGTATAGGCGGTGTCAGCGAAATCGATGCTGACGCTTTTGCCGCTCTTGTCGAATACGGGGTGCTTGAAGTCGATGGTGAATTCGACCTTGAAGCCGTTGTGCGGAACGAAGCGCGCCCACTTGTCGCCGTCGCGCACTTCGATCGGCTGCGTAATGCGCACGTATTGCTTGGCAGCGTCCTGTTCAACAATGCCGGCGGACTGCAGCAGAAACACGAACGGCGCCGAGGAGCCGTCCATGATGGGAATTTCGGGGCCGGTGAGATCGACCAGCAGGTTGTCGATGCCCAGCCCCGCGAGAGCGGACATCAGGTGTTCGACGGTGGACACCTTGGCTGGGCCGGACTCGAGCATCGAGCACAGCCGGGTGTCGGTGACCAGATAGGGGTCGGCCTTGAGTTCGGCTGGCGGATCGAGGTCCATCCGCCGGAACACGATGCCGGTATCTGGTGCAGCCGGGCGCAGGGTCATCTCGACCTTGACGCCGGAATGCAGGCCCACGCCCGTGGCGCGGACCGGGGTTTTAAGAGTGCGTTGCTTGATCATCCCGGCATTTTAACCGGCCGCAGGACGAGTCGCCATGTTCACAACCCGGTCTATGACCGGAATGGGCTCAATACCGACCCGCCCTGCAGTCGATCAATCCGCCTGGCGACGCAGGAAGGCCGGGATATCCAGGGTGTCGATGCCGGAATCGGTCATCGCCTGGATGGTGCGTGAGCGACGGGTGGTCATCACGCTGGGCAGGTCTTCGCTGTCGCCCATCATCATCGGCGCATCGTCGGTGCCGGTGCGGATGATCTGCATCGGCTTGGGCTGCTGGCGGGCAACGGGGCTGCCGAGGCCGGTGGCCACCATGGTGACGCGCAGGGATTCTTCCATGCTGTCGTCGAGCACCTGGCCGACGATGACGGTCGCTTCTTCTGCGGTGAACGCCTTGATGGTGTTCATCACTTCGTGGATTTCACGCATCTTCACGGTGCTTGATGCGGTGATGTTGACCAGCACGCCGCGCGCGCCGGCCAGATTCACGTCTTCCAGCAAGGGACTGGCAACCGCTTCCTCGGCAGCGATGCGGGCGCGGTTTTCGCCGCTGGCCTGGGCCGAACCCATCATCGCCATGCCCATTTCGCTCATCACGGTGCGCACGTCGGCAAAGTCGACGTTGACCAGGCCGGGGCAGTTGATGACTTCGGCGATGCCGCCGACGGCGCCATGCAGCACGTTGTTGGCGGCCTTGAAGGCGTCGAGCATGGAGACATCGTCGCCCAGCACCTGCATCAGCTTTTCGTTGGGGATGATGATCAGTGAATCGACGTGACGCGCCAGCGCTTCGATGCCGGCGTTGGCGGCACGGACGCGCTTGCCTTCGAACATGAAGGGCTTGGTGACGACGGCCACGGTGAGGATGCCGAGTTCCTTGGCGACTTCGGCCACCACGGGGGCGGCGCCGGTGCCGGTGCCGCCCCCCATGCCGGCGGTGATGAACAACATGTCTGCGCCGTCGATCATCTCGGCGATGCGCTCGCGGTCTTCCAGTGCGGCTTCGCGGCCGATGTCCGGATTCGCGCCTGCGCCCAGGCCCTTGGTCACGCCATTGCCAAGCTGCAGTTGCATCTTGGCCTGGTTGCGGTTCAGGGCTTGCGCGTCGGTGTTGATGGCGATGAACTCCACGCCGCTCAAGCCCGACGTGATCATGTGGTCGACCGCGTTGCCGCCGCAACCGCCTACCCCAATCACCTTGATCACTGCATCCTGGGTGTCTACATCCATCAGTTCAAACATGTTGCTCTCCTCTTTTTACTCAATCAAAAACCACACTCAAAAATCCTTTGGCGTGTTTGTCACAAACTGCCGACACAACCACCAAATCCTGTTTCAACACTGCGTATTCCCTTGATTTCGCAGTATCAGAAATTGCCCTTGAACCAGCTTTTCATGCGCTCAAGAATGTCCTTGAAACTGTTGCCCGTCAGCTTGGGGGCATCGCGTCCGCGCGATTCCAGCCCGGCCATCAAGAGGCCCATGCAGGTGGCATAGCGCGGGTTGTGCATCACTTCGGCCAGGCCGCCTTCGTAGCGTGGCCAGCCCATGCGTACCGGCATG
>JANJUT010000031.1 GCA_024710445.1 Thiobacillus sp. | reverse complement strand
CCAAGTTCAGGCAGCCGGGTTGATCACCACGGATTTCCATTTCCCGGCCATAAGCAACGCTGGCCCTGAAATTACTCTTGACCGTTTCGCAACCAAGTCCGGACATGGCTCGAAGGGACCGAACAGCCGTTTGCATCTTTGCGAAGCTCTCACACACCAACCATTTACAATGGTGTCCACCGAGCCGGACACAGGCGGGGAAAAATCACACAGGCAAGATGCCCAATGAACGCAGTAGAAATCGAAGCAGCCATTTCCGACCTCGCCCTTGAGCTCTTTGACGCGGCGGAGTTCCCATTCGCCTTCCTCGCCGCTTTCGGCAATAAGGACACCACCCTCAAGCGCCTGCGCACGGGCAACAACAACGCCTCGGACGTGACCGGCCCGGGCGTCATCAATGCGGTGCTCCAGCGCAGCAACATCCATCTCGCCGTGTGCGAAGCAGGCAGCGTAGGCGAAACGCTCAAAGCCTTGCGCGCCAGCCCGGCCACCGCAAAAGCGAAGGCCAAATTCATCCTCGCCACCGACGGGCAGACGCTGGAAGCGGAAGAACTGGCCGGTGGCGAAACCATCGCCTGCGCCTACCCCGACTTCCCCGACCACTTTGGCTTCTTCCTGCCGCTGGCCGGCATCTCCACCGTCAAGGAGATCAAGGACAACCCCATCGACGTGCGCGCCACCGGGCGGCTCAACAAGCTGTACGTCGAACTGCTGCGCGAGAACCCGGACTGGGCCGCCAACGAGCGCCGCCCCGACATGAATCACTTCATGGCGCGGCTGGTGTTCTGCTTCTTCGCCGAAGACACCGACATCTTCAATGGCGAAGGCCTGTTCACCCACACCGTCGAGCAGATGAGCGAGCGCGACGGCAGCAACACCCACGAGGTGCTGTCCGAGATTTTCCGCGCCATGAACACGCCCACCCGGCACGAGGGCAAGCTGGACGACCGCCACCGCAAAGCCGCCGGGCTTCGGAGCTGGGCAGACCAGTTCCCTTATGTGAACGGCGGCCTGTTCGCAGGCGCAACGGACGTGCCGCGCTTCACCCGCATGGCCCGCACCTACCTCACCCACGCCGGCAACCTCAACTGGAAACAGATCAACCCCGACATCTTCGGCAGCATGATCCAGGCCGTGGCCGACGACGAAGAGCGCGGCGCACTGGGCATGCACTACACCAGCGTGCCCAACATCCTCAAGGTGTTGAACCCCTTGTTCCTGGATGAGCTGCGCGTCGCGTTGGCTGAGGCGGGCGACAACAAAATCAAGCTGCTCAATCTGCGTAAGCGCATGGCGCGCATCCGCGTGTTCGACCCGGCCTGCGGCAGCGGAAATTTTCTGGTCATCGCCTACAAACAGATGCGCCAGATCGAGGCAGAAATCAACCGCCGCCGTGACGAAACCCACCTGAAATCGGAAATCCCGCTGACCAACTTCCGCGGCATCGAACTGCGCGACTTCCCTGCGGAGATTGCCCGCCTCGCCCTCATCATTGCCGAGTTCCAGTGCGACGTGCTGTATCGCGGGCAGAAGGATGCGCTGGCGGAATTTCTGCCGCTGGATGCGCAGAACTGGATCGTGTGCGGTAACGCGCTGCGGCTGGATTGGTTGAGCATCTGCCCTGCCACGGGTACGGGGGTGAAAGTGCAGGGAGACGATCTCTTCAACACGCCGCTGGATCAGACTGAAATCGACTTCGTGAACGAAGGCGGCGAGACTTATATCTGTGGTAATCCGCCGTATCTGGGCAGCAAATGGCAAACCGCCGAGCACAAGGAGGATTTACAAGCGGTATTCGACAAGCGCGTCAAAGGCTGGAAATCGCTGGATTACGTCGCTGGCTGGTTTATGAAAGCCGCCGATTACGGCACGAGAACAAACGCCGCCGCTGCACTTGTATCGACGAACTCGATCTGCCAAGGGCAGCAGGTGCCGATACTCTGGCCCGCGATCTTCGCCACCGGGAACGAAATCGCGTTCGCACACACTTCGTTCAAGTGGGCCAACCTCGCCAGCCACAACGCAGGCGTGACCGTGGTCATCGTCGGTCTGTCCCGTCGGGCGGGCAAAACCCGGCGTCTTTATGCGCCCTCGGACAACGACGGAACAGCGGTGCGCGACGCCGAAAACATCAACGCTTATCTGATTTCTGCACCGAACGTCGAGGTTGATGGACGCACAGCCCCGATGTCGGGGCTGGCACCGATGCAGTTCGGAAACCATCCCTACTACGGCGCGGCGCTGATTTTTTCGCAGGACGAAGCGCGCGCATTGCGCACGGCTGCCCCGGAAGCCGCGCGTTTCATCCGCCCGCTTTATGGCTCGAAAGAACTCATCGACTGCGCACCACGCGCCTGCCTCTGGATTCAGGATCACGAGGCCGAAGCGGCAGCGCGTATCGCGCCGGTTGCGGCAAGAATGCATACCGTCGCGGAATCAAGAAAAGCTGCGACGCAGGACAAGGCGGCGCAGAAGCTGGCGACCACGCCTTACCGCTTCCGCGATCAAGAATCCGGCCACACTCACACGCTGGTCGTACCGCGCGTCAGTTCCGAGAATCGCCCCTGTCTACCGGTCGGATTATTGCTGAGCGATGCCGTCATTCAAGATCAGGCCTTCGCCCTCTACGACGCCCCCCTCTGGAACCTGGCGCTCATCGCCTCGCGCCTGCACCTCGTCTGGATCGCTACGGTATGCGGCAAGCTGGAAACGCGCTACCGTTACTCCAACACCCTCGGCTGGAACACCTTCCCCGTCCCCCTGCTCACCGAGCAGAACAAGGCCGACCTGACCGCCTGCGCCGAGGCCATCCTGCTGGCGCGCGAAGCGCATTTCCCCGCCACCATCGCCGACCTCTACGACCCGGACAATATGCCGGAAAATCTGCGCCGCGCCCACGAGCGCAACGACGAGGTGCTGGAGCGCATCTACATCGGCCGCCGCTTCAGGAACGACACCGAGCGGCTGGAAAAGCTGTTTGAGCTTTATACGAAGATGACGGCGGCCGCGTTCAAAGCCGCGCCGAAGGTAAAAAAGGCGAAAATGCAGGCGCAAACCCTGGAGGGTATCTGATGCATCTGTGCTATTTCGATGAAAACAAGCATGGCCCGGACAAGCCCCACTTCTTTATCGGCGGGCTGCTGATCCCGGATAAGAAGGCGTTGGATTTTGAGAACACATTGAACCAGATTGCATTCAACTTCTTTGGTGCGCGTTCATTGATCCAGGCCAATGAGTTTCACGGCAAGGAGCTTTTTCACGGCAAGGGCAATGCCAAAGGCCGCAAGCTGGAAGAGCGGGTGCAGGTGTTTCAGGATGTGGCCACCTTTGTGACCAACAACCAGATTCCGGTGCGCATGGTGTGCATCAATGTCGAAAAACACAAGAACAAGTACCAATACCCCATGCCGGCCTATCGGCTCGGGCTAATGCTGATTCTGGAACGCTTTTCGGAATATCTGGATAAGGCGGATGACCTGGGGCTGGTGTTCGGGGATTACGAGGCCGACGAAGTGACCGGCGCAGTGGTGGATTTCTCGGAATACAAAAGCCAGGGCAAAACACCGATGTACTTTGGCCGCCCGCTGGGCCGCTTGCTGGACACGGTGTATTTCACCCAATCGCATCACAGCCGGTTCTTGCAGGTGGCGGATTTGCTGGTGTACATGGCGGGACGCTACGAAAACAACAACGATGTACCCGACCGCTGGCATGAACAGGAAGTGAAAACGGCTTGGGAAAAGATTAAGGCCAGCGGGAATGTACACATTCAACGCTGGCCTTAGGGTATTTGGAACGACTAGGCCCGGAAGGGACGGCTCGCATCGAAACGAGTGCGCTAGTCGCCTGCGCATGGTAGCGCGATTCACGCTAGTGTCAATGGTATCGAAGCGGGATGATGGTCTTGATCTGGCCGACTGAACCTGTACTTGCCCTCGAGTGGGCGTGGTTCCGGATCAGCCACCACGCTCTCCCCTTGTTTTTGTATGCGGCCTCGATACGCAAATTTTTTAACATGAGGGCCGCATTGTGTTAAAAATAATGCGTTTTGTTAACACGAGAGGCGCCTCATGTTACCCCCGCTCGATCAATCACGGAATCTCGACATGACTTTGCAGCCCGATTACCGGATACCCGAGCTGCCGTTGGCAGGCATCGATTTCCAGACGCCTGAATTGCTGCGGACGCTGGTGGCGGCTCACCGGTATCTGGCGGAACTGAAAGGCTGCGCGGCCAGCATTCCCAATCAGGCCATCCTGATCAACACCCTTGCGCTGCAAGAGGCCAAGGCAAGTTCTGAAGTCGAGAGTTATGTCACGACGCAAGACGAGTTATTTCAGGCTGATCTGCATATTGCCGAATGGATTTCGCCCTCAGCCAAGGAGGTCTCACGCTACCGCGAGGCATTGATGCATGGTTACGAGCGTATGCGTCAGCAGCAGGGAATCATCGGCAACGGTACGCTGATTTCGATGTTTCAGCTCCTCAAGAACAGCAGCGAAGCGTTTCGCACCAGCGGCGGCACGGTGCTTAAAAACGATAGAACGGGCGCTACGGTGTTTGTGCCGCCCCAGGATGGGGCCAGCGTGCAGGCGCACATGCAGGCGCTGGAAAAGTTCATCAACGATGACGGCGTTAGCCAGCTTGATCCGATCATCAAGATGGCATTGATCCACCATCAGTTCGAGAGCATTCATCCCTTCAGCGATGGTAATGGGCGGATCGGACGGATTCTGTGCGTGCTGTATCTGGTGCAGGCTGGCCTGCTCGATTCGCCGGTGCTTTACCTGTCGCGCTACATTAACCACAACAAGAGCGAGTATTACCGCCTGTTGCAAGCCGTGCGCGATGCCTCGCCCAGTGCCGAGCCCCATGCCGAACCATGGCAAGCCTGGGTGAAATTCATGTTGCTTGGCGTGGCGGACACTGCACAACGTGCCGTTGGGCTGGTGGGCGACATGCGAACCTTGATGGCGGACACAAAACACCGCATGCGCAAGGAGTTGCCCAAGCTGTATTCGCAGGACTTGCTAAACAACCTCTTCCGCCACCCCTACACGCGCATCGAGTTTGTACAGCGGGATTTGAACATCACCCGACAAACGGCTGCCCGCTACTTGCGAAAACTGGCCGATGCCGGGCTGGTACGGGAACACAGCCAGGGAAAACACCTGTATTTCATTAATGTTCCTCTTGTGAGTTTGCTGTCTCAAGGCGAGACGGAATAAACCCATCGTCTACCACCCGCTGTCTGGATCGCACCGTGACCGAATCAAGCCCAACCAACCCGACCAACGCCTACACCGTGCCGTCGGTGTCCATCACCACGGCGCGTACCGGCGCATCGAGCAAGGCCAACGCGCTGGGAATGCGCGCCATGCAGGAACGCGCCTATGCCAGGCGCGGCGAACAATACCTGCTGATCAAGTCGCCACCCGCTTCGGGGAAATCCCGCGCGCTGATGTTTGTCGCGCTGGACAAACTCCACAACCAGGGCCTGCGGCAGGCCATCATCGTGGTGCCGGAGCGCTCCATCGGCGGCAGCTTTGCCGACGAACCCTTGAGCCAGCACGGCTTCTATTGGGATTGGCAGGTGGCCCCGCAGTGGAACCTGTGCAATGCCCCTGGCGTGGACGAGCCGCGCGTGGCGAAGTCCAAGGTGGATGCGGTGCGCACGTTTATGGGAAGCACCGACAAGGCGCTGGTCTGCACCCATGCCACGTTCCGCTTTGCGGTGGAGGAGTTGGGTATTCAGGCTTTCGATGACCGCCTGATCGCCATCGACGAGTTCCACCACGTTTCCAGCAACCCGGACAACGTGCTGGGCAATCAGCTGGGCGCGTTCATCGCCCGCGACAAGGTGCATGTGGTGGCCATGACCGGCTCTTACTTCCGGGGCGACAGCGAAGCGGTGCTGGCCCCGGCGGACGAGGCGCGGTTCGAGACGGTGACGTACACCTATTACGAGCAGCTCAACGGCTACCACTGGCTCAAATCGCTGGACATCGGCTACTTCTTCTACACGGGCCGCTATGTGGAAGCCGTGGAGAAGGTGTTGGACCCTGCGCTTAAAACCATCGTCCACATTCCCAACGTCAATGCCCGCGAAAGCCTGAAGGACAAGGAGCGCGAGGTCAACGAGATCATGCATTCGCTGGGCGAATGGAAAGGCATCGACCCGGCCACTGGCTTTCACCAGATACAAACCAAGACAGGCCGCACGCTGAAGGTGGCGGACCTTGTAGATGACAGTGACCTGGCTATGCGTTCAAAAGTGCTGGCCGCGCTGAAAGACCCGGCGCAGAAGAACAACCGCGACCATGTGGACATCATCATTGCGCTGGGCATGGCGAAGGAAGGTTTTGACTGGATCTGGTGCGAGCACGCGCTGACCATCGGCTACCGCAGCAGCCTGACCGAGATCGTGCAGATCATCGGCCGTGCTACCCGCGATGCCGAGGGCAAGGAGCGGGCGCGCTTCACCAACCTGATCGCTGAACCCGCAGCCGAACAAGTCGCCGTGGCCGAGGCGGTGAACGACATGCTCAAGGCGATTTCTGCCAGCCTGCTGATGGAGCAGGTGCTGGCCCCGCGCTATGAGTTCACGCCCAGGAACAATGGGCCACTGCCGGGCTTCGATTACGGCGATGGAAACTACAAGGAAGGCGGCCATAACATCGGGGTGAACACGGACACCGGCCAGATTCATGTGGAAATCAACGGGCTGGCAACACCGCAAAGCCCGGAGGCCACGCGCATCTGCAAGGAGGACTTGAACGAAGTCGTCACCAGTTTCCTGCAGGACAAGACCGTGCTGGAGCGCGGCCTGTTCGACAAGGAAAACACCTTGCCCGAAGAGCTGACGCAATTGCGCATGGGCAAGATCGTGCGCGAGCGTTACCCGGAGTTGAGCGACGGTGATCAGGAGGCTATCCGTCAACACGCTATCGCCGCCATGAATATTACCCAGCAGGCCAAGCTGGCCTTGGCACAGGCCGATGCGAATGGTGATGGCAGCATTCAGGGCAGTACGGCCTTGATCGACGGGGTGCGCAAGTTCATCAACGTGCGCGACCTGGACATCGACCTGATCGACCGCATCAATCCCTTCGATGCCGCCTATGCGGTGCTGGCGAAAGCGATGGATGAGAAATCGCTGCGCCAGGTGCAGGCCAGTATTGCCGCCAAGAAGGTGAGCATTCCCGAAGACGAAGCCCGTGACCTGGCAAGGCGCGCCTTGCAGTTCAAGAGCGAGCGTGGCCGCCTGCCGGACATCCATTCCGCCGATGCGTGGGAAAAACGCATGGCCGAGGGCGTGACCGCACTGGCGCGCTACCGTGCGCAGGCCAAGGCGACTCAGGCACAAGGCGCATCCGGCAATGGCTGAGATGGACGACGACGAACTGCTGGATGCGCTGGGTGTAGAAGTCGCCCCGCTCAAGGCCGCTAGCCGGACCCCGCGCGAGGAACGCATCATCGCGGGCTTCGAGGACATTCTGCGCTTCCATCAGGCCCATGGGCGCGCCCCACTGCACGGCGAGGATCGCGATATTTTCGAACGCCTGTATGCCGTGCGCCTGGACCAGCTGCGCAAGTTGCCGGAAGCGCACACCCTGCTGGCTGGTCTGGATGGCCCAGGCCTGCTGTCGGGTGAAGCAGCAGCTCCGGCCGATGTGGACAACCTGGACGAAGACGCCTTGCTGGCCGAGTTGGGCATTGGCGATGAATCCGCCGACCAGAACGACATCACCGTGCTGCGCCATGTGCGTTCCAGCGTTGAAAAACGTGCGGCGGAGGAAGTTGCCGACCGCACGCCGTGTGCGGATTTCGACAAATTCCAACCGTTGTTCGAGCAGGTGGAGCGGGAGTTGAAATCCGGCGTCCGCAAAACGCTGCGCTTCGGCCGCGATGCCAGTATTGCCAGCGGGAATTTCTTTATCGTTGGCGGACAGCTTGCCTATGTGGCCGAAATCGGCGAAACCATCAAGGCGCCGAACGGCGAAAGCGATGCGCGTTTGCGCGTTATCTACGCCAACGGTACGGAAAGCAACTTGCTGCGTCGCTCGCTGCAGCGGGCGCTCTACAAGGACGACACCGGCCGCCGCCTGACCGATCCGGACATGGGGCCACTGTTTGGCGATGCGCCTGAGCCGGACGACATTGAAACCGGAACCATCTATGTGCTGCGCAGCCTGTCCAGCCACCCATTCGTCGCCGAGCATCGCGAGCTGATTCACAAGATCGGGGTAACAGGCGGCAAGGTGGAAACACGTATCGCCAATGCAGAAAAAGATGCCACCTACCTGTTGGCTGATGTGGAAATAGTTGCCACCTACAAGCTGCACAACCTCAACCGCACCAGACTGGAAAACATCTTCCATCGCTTATTCGGCGCTGCACAGCTCGACCTGACCCTCTCAGACCGCTTCGGGAATCCGGTCAAGCCGAGAGAGTGGTTTCTGGTGCCGCTGCAAGTGATTGACGAAGCGGTTCAGCGCATTCGGGATGGGTCAATTACTGAGGTGGTCTACGACCCAAAAACAGCTCGGTTGGTTGGCTGAACACGTGCGGAATTTTGTGAATTATTTCTGACAGATTCGCGTTCTGAGGCTGACGTTCTTCGGGCGATGAACTGCTGGCCGCAACGGCCGAGGAAGAGCCGGATGCGTTTATCGGCATGCACTTCCGCTATTGATCGGGCAGCGATAAATGTACCTTCAGAACCGGGCGGCCGCTAAAAAGGAGCCTGCTGGTTCCTCAATCAGGGAGCCGTGATTTCGGGCTAATAGCTGCCCGGTTTTCAGTCGTGGACTCTGTCCCCTTATTACTTACAGGCATTACTTGCAGGCCCCAAGCCGCTTTGCGCTCATCTTCTGGCTGAATTCACTCATGCCTTCCATCGCCGGGACGAAGCGCCCGGTCATCTGCATGTCATAGCCGGTTGCATGGCTGGTTCCGCTGGAGCGTCCAACCATGTTGCCGTGGCCTTGCATGACGCAGGCGAAGTCATAGCTGACCGCGTTGCCGCTTTGTTTGAGGTTGCTGATTTTGCAGTCCTTGTTGTCCTTACTGCTGGCATAGGCCTTGCCGTCGACAATGTCCTGGGGCGTGATGCAGTGCCGGAAGGAGGAGGCGGGCATTTGCATCGGCATGCCCTTCATCACCATTTGCACGGAAACCTCGTACAGGCCGGGTTGCATGATGGGTGCCGCTGCGACGGCAGGAAGAGGGGACAGGACAAGCAGGACGGCGGTCGGCAAGCGGCGCATGGTGGGCTCCCAAAATGAATTGAGCTGCAAGTGTTGCACAGCACCGGTAAGGAAAAAAGCGATTGATATAGTCAATCGAACCTATCAAGACTATCCGTTGGATCGATATATTGAGTGTGTCTATCATGTCTCAAGTTTCGATTGATTCAGAACATTAACCAGACAGGAGCCAGATATGCAGAACACGAAATCCCCAACCATCCAGAACCTTGAAGCCGCCTTCGCCGGCGAGTCGATGGCTCATATCAAATACATGTGGTTTGCCCGCCAGTGCCGCAAGGCCGGCGACGAAGCCACGGCCAGGGTGTTCGAGGACACCGCGGCGCAGGAAATGCTGCACGCGTTTGGCCACGCCGAACTGCTGTTCGCCGACGAGACCATGACGCCGGCCAAGTGCCTGCAATACGCGATCGACGGCGAAACCCACGAGTACACCGAGATGTACCCGAAATTCCGCCACGAAGCGATGCAGGAAGGTCACGATGCGGCTGTCGCCGAAATCGACGAGCAGATTGCCGAGTCGAAAGAGCATGCCGAAATGTTCAGGGGCGTGCTGGAAAAGGCCGCCAAGCGTTTTGCCGCGCTGGCCAAGGTGGAAGAGAAGCACGCCAGGCACTACCAGGCGCAAAAAGACGCGATTGCAGCCTGATTGAATACTCAAACCAAATTGAACGCATTGAAAGGAATCACGATGAAAACATGGCAATGTATTGTGTGCGGATATGAATATGACGAGACCAAGGGCGATCCGGATCACGGCATCGCACCCGGCACCCGCTGGGAGGATGTGCCGGAAAGCTGGGAGTGTCCTGACTGCGGCGTATCGAAGATGGATTTCGAGATGGTTGAAATCGCGGCCTGATCGTTCCCGACTTACCGCCGGCGCACCAGGGGTGCGCCGATTTTTTTCAAGGAGCCCTGTATGCACCCCATCGTCATTGTAGGTTCCGGCCTTGCCGGATACACCTTGCTCAAGGAGTTGCGCAAGCGTGACCGCACCACGCCGATCACGCTCGTGACCGCGGACGACGGTGCGTTTTATGCCAAGCCCAATCTGTCGAACGCGCTTGCAGCCAAAAAAACGGCAGCGGATCTGGCAAGTGCCAGCGCCGAGAAGCTGGCGGCCGACCTGAATGCCACTGTCCTGGCGCATACGCGGGTGCATGCAATTGATACGGCTGCACAGCGTGTGCACATGGATAACGGCGAACTGGCGTATAGCGCCCTGATTCTTGCGCTGGGCGCCGATCCGATTCCGCACGGACTCAGCGGGGACGGTGCGGCGGCGGTGCTGGCGGTGAATGATCTGACCGATTATGCAGCCTTTCGGAAAGCCATCGATGGCAAGAAACGTATCACGGTGCTGGGCGGTGGCTTGATCGGCTGCGAGTTCGCCAACGATCTGGCGCATGCCGGATTTGCGGTTGATGTGGTGCATCTCGGGGACTGGCCGCTGGAACGGTTGATACCGGTCGAGGCCGGCCAGCGCCTGGCGGACGGACTGGCCGCGCTGGGCGTGAACTGGCATTTCGGGCATACCGCCAGGCGGGTCGAGTCGGCCAGCGAGGGCTATCAGGTGGTGCTCGATGACGGCGCGACGATTGCAACCGATGTCGTCCTGTCGGCGATCGGCTTGCGGCCGCGCATCCAGTTGGCTCAGGCGGCGGGCATTGCAGTCGGGCGCGGCATCCAGACCAGTCGCCTGCTCGAAACCGGGGCGCCGAATGTCTACGCCATGGGCGATTGCGCGGAAGTCGAGGGGCTTAATCTGCCCTACGTTCAGCCCTTGATGGTGCAGGCGCGTGCACTGGCCGCCACCCTGACCGGAACCCCGACCCCGGTGATTTACCCGCCCATGCCGGTCATGGTCAAAACCCCCGCGCACCCGGTGGCAGTCTTGCCACCCAGAATGGGCGCGAGCGGCGGCTGGAAAGTGGAATGCAACGACACCGGCATCTGTGCGCTGCATGTGGACGAAAACGGCGTGCTGCAGGGCTTTGCGCTCACCGGCAGCGAAACCGGCCGTCGTGCCACGCTGGTGAAGGAACTGGCTGCCTGATTTCGTCTATCGGCGCCGAGGCCTGTTTTATGGCTTGACCGGCAGTTTGTGGGCAATCCAGCCTGGCCCGGCGCTGCTGCCGTCCATGCCTTCCTTGATGTTGTAGACCTGGGTGAAGCCGGCGGCGTGAAGCGTTTGGCGCGCATTCTCCGAACGGTTTCCCGCCTGGCTGATGAGCCCGATGGGTGCGTTCTTGTCGCCATGGACCTTGTCGCTGACCTGACGGATAAAGCCCGCCTCGCCCTGCGTGCTGGACATGTCGATGTGCAGCGCACCCAGGGCGATGCCGGTCTTCTTCCACTCGTCAGGCCGCTGGACATCGATCAGGGTGAGTTCGCCGGATTGAACCATGGCGTAGGCGTCAGGTGCGCTCAGCGTGGAATCGCCGTCTTTGGTGCACGCATTCAGCATCAGCATGAAGACGGCAATAATCGCAACGGATAATCGTGGCACCGACATGGCGGCTCCGGGGAAACGGGATAGCCCGTAGTGTATCTGTGGATACTCGTGCTGTGTAGCGTGCTTATGGCGTAGCCAGCGCCGCCGACTTGCGCGAAAATGCCGCATGGATATTTTCCGCATCTTTCACCTGCAGTGCGCCAGGCGTCTGCCCGCGTTGCCCGACAGCCATCCCTGTTCGCGCCTGCACGGCCATTCCTTCGAGGTCGAGCTCACTCTCAGCGGAGTGGTTGATCCGGCGATGGGCTGGGTGCTTGATTTTGAGGCGATCCAGATTGCCTGGCAGCCCATCCATGCGGCACTGGATCATCGCTATCTGAACGATATCGAGGGGCTGGCCAATCCCACCAGCGAAAATCTGGCGGTCGGGCTGTGGCAGCGACTCAAGCCGCAGCTGACGGACCTGTCCCGGGTGAAAGTCATGGAAACGCACGACTCGGGCTGCGTCTATCGTGGGGAATGCTGATCCCATGACTGGATCGCGGGTCTGGCGCGGGAATCGTGTCCGGTCGTTGTTCCCCTTCATATCCGACAGTACTACCGTACGCACACGTCACAGGGACAAAATGGACATGCACCAATGAACACACCAACCATGTTCGATCATGAAGATCGACTGGGCTCGCTCGACCAGAACGTCAGCCTCGAGGACAAGGTGCAGACGATCCATGCCGCGTTGCGGGAGCGCTTTGCTTTTATCCGGCATATTGCCGCAGCGGTCTACGACCCCGGAACGGACACGCTCCAGACCTTTCTGCAGACCGGCGAGCAAAATGTTCCACTCACGCATTACACGGCCAGGCTGTCGGATACGTTGACCCTGAGCGAAATCATCGAGCTCGGCCGGCCGCGCGTGGTGAACGATCTGGCCATTTTCGCCAACAGCCCGCGAGAACATGCCAGGCGCATTGCCGCCAAAGGCTATCGCGCCAGCTACACCATGCCCATGTATCAGAATGGACATCTGTTTGGCTTTCTGTTTTTCAATTCACACGAGCCGGATTGTTTTGCCGAGGAAGTGCTGGGCCAGATCGATCCATTCGGGCATCTGATCGCGCTCACCATCATCAACGACCTGACCACCCTGCATACCCTGCTTGCCACGGTAAAAACGGCACGCGACCTGACTCACGCGCGGGATGGGGAAACCGGGTCGCACCTTGACCGCATGTCGCGATTCGCCCGCATCATTGCCCAGTCGGTTGCCGAGCGCTACGGATTGACCGACGAATACATCGAGAAGATATTCATCTTTTCCCCGCTGCATGACATTGGAAAAATTGCCATCCCGGACCGGGTTCTGTTAAAGCCCGGCAAGCTCGACGCGGAAGAGGAAGCGTTGATGCGGACGCATCCGGCCCGTGGGCGGGAAATCATCGACAGGATGCTGTTGCACTTCGACATGGGGGCAGTGCAGGGAAGCAATATCCTGCGCAATATCGCCCTGTTTCATCACGAGTCAGTCGATGGCTCGGGCTATCCGGATGGGCGTTCTGGCGAGGATATTCCTGTCGAGGCGCGCATCGTCGCGGTGGCCGATATTTTCGACGCACTCACCAGTCGCCGACCCTACAAGCCCGCATGGAGCAACGACGATGCATTCGATCTGTTGCGCAAGCTGGCAGGCAAAAAGCTGGATGCGCACTGCGTCAATGCGCTCATCGAAAACCGCAGCCTGATCGACGAAATCCAGCTGCAGTTCCAGGAAAATATTGTGGGCTGAAGGAGTCTGAGCCAGAACTGGCCCTGGCTGGCCGGTTCGCCCAGTCAGTTCTCACCCGATTTTTTCACCATGCAGCAGAAGCATCCCGCCCCA
>JANJUT010000005.1 GCA_024710445.1 Thiobacillus sp. | reverse complement strand
GTTTGTTCAATTTCAGGAGAGAGTTATGGAACACACTTTACCCGCACTGCCTTTTGCCATGGACGCGCTCGCACCGCACATGTCCAAGGAAACCTTTGAATACCACTACGCCAAGCACCACCAGGCCTACGTCACCAACCTCAACAACCTGATCAAGGGCACCGACTTCGAAAACAAGTCGCTTGAGGATATCGTCAAGAGCGCACCCGCCGGCGGCATCTACAACAACGCCGCCCAGGTGTCGAACCACACCTTCTTCTGGAACTGCCTCACGCCCAACGGCGGCGGCGCACCGAGCGGCGCGCTGGCTGACGCCATCAACGCCAAGTGGGGCAGCTTCGATGCCTTCAAGACCGCATTCCAGACCAGCGCCGTCGGCAACTTCGGTTCCGGCTGGACCTGGCTGGTGAAAAAGGCCGACGGCTCCGTCGACATCGTCAACATGGGCGCCGCCGGCACCCCGCTGACCACCGCCGACAAGCCGCTGCTGTGCGTCGATGTGTGGGAGCACGCCTACTACATCGACTACCGCAACCTGCGTCCCAAGTTCGTCGAGACCTTCCTCAACAACCTGGTGAACTGGAAGTTTGCTGAGGCGAATTTCGCTTAAGCCGTGTTCAGGAAGCGTTGCGCTTCCAGGATGAAATGAAAACCGGGGCCTTATGCCCCGGTTTTTTTTGGAACGTTTGAGCTCACCGGCGGCCGTAGGCCGTCCGGTGGAGCGATTGGTTAGCCGTCAATTTTCGGAAGGTGAAGAACCTCACCGAGAAATAGGTATGTGTTGAGAAACAGCGATTGAGCTTCCTCGGCTGTAACTTCCTTGTGGACGCCTGTTGACACTCGGTCGAAGAGGTTTGCGAGGTTCTGCCGCAGCCGCTGTTTTCTTGAAGCACTCTGGGTTCGTTGGTGGATGTACGCGTTTATGCGATTCTGGTGTTTGCTCGCATCAAGCTTCAAAACGTTTCCGCCTATTTCAACTGTGCTGTCGGACGGTGGAAAGATTGAATCCGCGAACGATTCAACGATTCGGCGACATGTACTCAGTGCTTGGCTAATCGACTCTTCGTCACCTTCCGCAAGGCGGCTCATGACGGCGGGGATCTTCTCAAGGACATCACCGCAGTGCTCGGCAATCAAAGTATCAACGGCACTCTTGTATCTCTCAAATATCGATTCCGAAAGGCTATCGAACTCCTTCTCGTAGTAGACCTCACTGACGAAACTATGAAGTTGTGCAAGCACACGAGATCGAATGCCGCTAATTCGTGAGATGTAGTTGCTCGATGCGGTCATCGTGCCAGTCACGTGCTGAATGGCAATATTTGCATAGTCACCGCTCGTATCTGGTACGCGCAATGCCGCGAGTTTGGCCTTTTCGGCATTAATTGAGGCCTCCTGTTGCGCGAGTGGCCCCCAATAGCCAGTGCCTTTTTCGCGATCAAGCCATCGGCCAGTAATACCCATGTACTTCAAAGAGGTTGCGTTGGTGTTGTTGTAGCCACCCAACTCCAATTTCAGCCAGTAACGAATCTCCTCAGATCCTACCCATCTAGCAAGGCGGGAAGCTTTCAAAATCAGTCGCTCAGCATCAGTACGGCCGAGCTCAATATCGTCGAGAAGCTCTCTCGCAAGTTCAAGAATGTGTTCGGAGCGACTTTGGATCTGCATGAGGATTCCCTGACGGCTAACAGTTATTCAAGAGACCCATGGGTCCGGACGTTTTTTAATATGGAGACGCAGCATTTCCGCTATTAACTTGTTGATCGGTAAACGATACTCCGTTCATCGGTCTCTATATTACGTCATGAAAAGGCTGACGCAGCCTTGGCCGGTCGCGCATCGCGCAGTCCTTATTTCGAATTGCCTTCCGCCAGCCTCAGGATCTCGCGATAGCCGCCTGCAACCAGCGCGCTTGCTTCGTCCAGAAGTTTGGAACTGTCCGCATCCGTCGCTTCGCCGCCATCGAGCAGCCGCAGCATCGCAATCCAGCGTTCGCGTTGATTCGCCACGGTCTTCGGCGCCGCGGCAGACGAGGCGGAATTTGGCGGCGTCGAGCTGCGGTGGCAGTGGCAGGGATAAATCGAAGCGGATGTCGAGCCGGTAGGGCTCCCCAACCTCAACGTCCGACTGCGGCGGTGGGCGCCACGACAATTCGTCTGGGCCGGGCACGACGCGCTCAGGGTCGAGCGGGAATTTGTGGAAGCCCCATTTCGCGCCCATCCAGCATTCGATGAACACGCGGTCGTCTTCACCGATGCAGAGGTCGCCGCTGATTGGGTTGAGTGTTTCGGTTGTGGCGGCGTCGAGCGGGCCGTAGGCGCGCGGGTCTTGTTTCCAACGGGTGAAGTCGCGGTTGGGCGGGGCGCCGTAGTCGGCTTCGAGGGCGCGCCAGATGGCGATGAACTGGGTGTAGTCGGCTTGGTACTGCGGGTTGCGGCGCAGGAATTCCCACGCCCACTGGTCGCGCGTGAGGGTGGCGCAGTAGGCGTAAGCGTCGTCAGCAACCATCAGATCGGCAGGAAGACCATGCTGGCGAGGTTGACGACGCCGAAGCGGATGGCGCGGTTGTTCTTGTCCTCGATCACCCTGGCGAGCGCGTCCTGGATGCCGATGAGCTTGCCGAATTCGCGTTCGAAGCTGAGGTTGGCCACGCCGTTCGCGTCGAAGCCATTGGAGAGCAGGATGATTTCGCCGCGCAGGTTTTTGGCGGTGGAGAGTTTCCATACCACGGCTTCGGTATTGCGTGCGGCGTTGTAGAGTTTTTGCGCGTCCATTTCGGTGAGCAGGTAGAACTCGGTGTTGTGATTGAATGCCGCCATGTGCATGGTCAGCAGGCCGCTCATCAGGGCCTTGACCCGGTCGCCGGCGAAATCCTCGCGCCAGGGGTCGTGCAGCGCCGTTTCCCAGTTGAGGTCTTTCTGCGTGGAGCCCTGCCACTCGGAAACGGGCTTGAACAGATCGGCTGTCGCAGCCTCGGCGCTGGCAAAGCCTGACTTGCGCCATTCGTTGGGGTTGCGGCGATAGAGCTTGAGCGTCAGCGTTTTGAGGATGCCGAGGATTTCCTTCTGGTGGATTTCGACCACGTCGTCGACATCGCCCTTGGCCAGATCCTTGACGCTGAAACTCCGCACGCTGCTGCTGCCGTCCTTGCGCTGGATGGGTTGCCCGCTACAGGCGGAGAGCAGGGCAACGATCAGCAGGGAGGCGAGCAGCGGTGCAGGTCGGTTCACGAAGAACAGCTTACCTCAATCTGCCTGGCCCAGTCAGGCGGCTCGGCGGCATAGGCCTCGAATTCGGGCTGTTCGTCGAAAGGATGCAGCAGCAACGTATGCAATCGGGTGATCTCGCTGTAATCGCGGTGGTCGGCCGCACGGCGGATGGCGACCTCGGCCAGGTGGTTGCGCAGGATGTATTTGGGGTTGACCGCGCGCATGGCCATGCTGCGTTTGGTATCGACTGAACCGATTGCCCTGAGCGCCCCGGCATAGCGGAACGCCCACGCATCGAATGCGGAACGGTCGAGGAACAGGTCGCGCAAGGTTGCGTTCACTGCGCCTTCTGCACTGTCGAAGTCGCACAGGCGGCGCAGGAAAATGGTGTAGTCGACGTGGTTCTGTGCCAGCAGTTGCAGCGCATCCATCACGAGCGGCACGGTTTCGCCATCGAGTTGCAGGCCGAACTTGGCTGCCATGCGTTCGATATAGGCCTGGCCGAATTGCTGGGGATAGCCGGCGATGGCGGCCGAGGCCGTTTCCACCGATAGCAGCGGGACAAAGGTCTGTGCCAGCTTGGTGAGGTTCCATGCGGCCACGTCCGGCTGCTGGTCGAAGGCGTAGCGCCCGCCGCTGTCAGAATGGTTGCAGATGTAGCCGGGGTCGAAGGCGTCGAGAAAACCGAACGGGCCGTAGTCGAGCGTAAGCCCGAGGACCGACATGTTGTCGGTGTTCATGACCCCGTGCGAAAACCCCACTGCCTGCCATTGCGCCATCAGTTCGGCGGTGCGGCGGCCGACCTCGCGCAGCAGTTCGGCATAAGGCTCGTCGCGCTTCGCCAGTTCCGGGTAATAGCGCGCGATGACGTAGTCGGCCAGTTCGCGGATCGGCTCGATCTGGTTGCGGTAGTAGAACACCTCGAAGGAGCCGAAGCGCACGAAGCTCGGCGCCAGCCGGGTCACCAGCGCGGCGGTTTCCTCGTCCTCACGGTAGACCGGGTGGTCGCTACCGACGATGGCGAGTGCGCGCGTGGTGGGAATGCCGAGCGCGTGCATGGCTTCGGAACACAGGAACTCGCGGATGCTGGAGCGCAGCACGGCGCGGCCATCGCCGCCACGCGAGTAGGGCGTGCGGCCGGCGCCCTTGAGCTGCACTTCCCAGCCTTCACCTGCGGCATTCTTGACTTCGCCCAGGAGAATCGCCCGGCCATCACCCAGTTGCGGCACGAAATGGCCGAACTGGTGCCCGGCATACAACGCGGCGATGGCGTCCATGCCCGGCAGCAGCTGGTTGCCCGCCAGCGTGGCGATCATCTCGGGACGGGTGATTTCGCTCTCGTCCAGATCGAGCAGCCTGAGCGCCTCCGGACTGTGGCAGACCAGATAGGGGGCGGGCACCGGGGTGGGGCAGACACGCGAATAATAGGACTCGGGCAGACGGGCAAAGCCGTTGTCGAACTGCAGGGATTCAAGTTTGGACATGGGGAAATTTTAAGGCCAGGTCTAATCTGGCCCACCCGTCTGCTGTCAGGGTTTTAGGGCCTGGTCCAGCGGCTTGCGTATTCGTTCGGGTGCTTCGCAGGCACAGTGCCCGAGGGCAATCAGCAAAGCGGGTATTTCTCCGGGTGGAATGGCCAGGGCTTTTGTCAGTAGTCCCGCATCGAATCCGCCAAGCGGGCAGCTGGCGAGTCCCAGATGAGTCGCCTGCAGCAGCAAATGCGCCGCTGCAAAGTTGCACTGGCCCTGTGCCCAGGGGGCGATCGTGTCCGGGTGATGGTAGGCGCGATAGGCCTCGTAGATCGGCGCGGTGTCGCCGCCGCGTGCTTCGGCCTCGAAGCGCGCGCGCACGTAATCCGAATCCGGGTGGAGTGCGTCCACCAGGGCCACGATGGCGATGAAGGCGGCAGCTGTAGCGGCGGCAGGCTGGTCGAAGCAAGCGTGGGTGAGGGCGGTTTTTCCTGCCGTATCGGTCACGCTTATGAAACGCCAGGGTTCCAGCCCGAAGGCAGAGGGCGCGAGTCGTCCGGCCTCCAGCACAGCCGACAACTCGTCTGCAGACACGGACCGGTCGGCGCTGAACTCGCGACAGGCGTAGCGTTGCTGGATGGCGCCGAGCAGGCGGGGTTTCATGACTGTCCTTTCATGATGCTTAACCATAGCGCATGGCAGGCAGTTCAGTGCCCGTGCTTCGCTGCCCGGGTCTGCACCAGCCTGCCGTCGCGGTAATCGGCTATCGCCTGCTCGATTTCCTCACGCGTGTTCATCACGAACGGACCGTGCTGCACCACCGGTTCGCCGATGGGGCGGCCGGCCACCAGGATGAAGCGCGCGCCCTCCGCACCGGCGCGGATGTCCACCGTGTCGCCCGCTCCCAGCACCGCCAGGGTGTGCCGGGCCAATTCGTCTTTTTCCAGTTGGGCGCTGCCTTCGAATACGTAGACGAAGGCATGGCGCGCCGCGTCCAGCGGCAATGAGAATGCGGCGTGGGCAGGCAAGGCCACGTCGAGGTAGAGCACATCGGTGGATGGATCCTCGATCACACCGCGGATGCCGTTGTATTCGCCTGCCAGCACGCGCACCCGACCGGCCTCCAGCGCCACATCCGGAATCGCGGCGGCCGAAAACTCCTGATAGGACGGGTCGGACATCTTCTCGCTGGCCGGCAGGTTGATCCACAACTGGAAGCCGCGCATCAGCCCATTGGCCTGGCGCGGCATTTCGGAATGAATCACGCCGCTGGCCGCTTTCATCCATTGCACGCCGCCGGGCTTGAGATCGCCCTGGTTGCCCATGCTGTCGCGGTGCTGCATGTGACCGTCGAGCATGTAGGTGAAGGTGATGAAGCCGCGATGCGGATGATCCGGAAAGCCGGCGATGTAGTCGTCCGGATTGTTGCTGCCAAAATGGTCGAGTAGCAGGAACGGGTCGAGGTTACGCAGCGCCGGCGTGCCGATGCTGCGGTGGACGGTGACCCCGGCACCTTCGGTGACTTCGTAGGCGGGGACGCGCTGGCGGATGGTGCGTGTGCTCATGGCTGACTCCTTTGGGTAGGTGTCTGACAGCAATTGCCGGATTGAGTTGCGGGTGTCGCGGTTTGACTCGGAAGGGTTATACG
>JANJUT010000230.1 GCA_024710445.1 Thiobacillus sp. | reverse complement strand
TCAACATGCCCGGCACCGATGGCATTACCCTGATGCAGCAACTGCGTGCCGCCGACTTCGATCTGCCCGTTCTCATTCTCACGCTGAGCGAAGCTGAAGACGACCTGGCGCGTGCCCTGCGTGCTGGTGCCAACGGCTATCTATTGAAGAGCATGGAGCCAGACGAAGTGGTCGATGCCATCCTGCGCGCGCAACGTGGTGAAACCGTCGTTGCCCCGGCCATGACCGCCAAGCTGGTCCGCTTGTACGATCAAAAGGGCCAGGATGCGAATTCCCTGCTTGACGCGCTGACCCCGCGCGAACGCGAAATCCTCACCCACCTGTCGCGCGGCGAAAGCAACAAGGCCATCGCTCGTGCGCTCGACATCAGCCATGACACCGTCAAGCTGCATGTGCGCCACATCCTGGCCAAATTGAATCTGTCATCGCGGGTGGAAGCCGCAGTATTCGCGGTGGAAAACCGGGTCGCGCCGGGTGGGCGGGGCGAGGGACGGTAGCGCAATTCGCGGGGGCAGCACATGTACCCATTTGGCTATTTATTAAATATGCACTTTCACCAACAATTCCAGTGATCGCCCCCTTCCTTCATTCAAGCGGAGCGTGTGTCAAGTGGCGTGACGAGGGCTTGCAGCGCAACTCGGTCAATCTTGCCATTTGCGTTCTTCGGTAGAGAATCGATAAGCATCACGCGGCGAGGCACCATATAGGGCGGCACAATAGCAGAGACGTCCTGCAGCAGCTCTTCCGATGACACCGGCAAACTCGTGGCGGCGAAGGCAAGAATCTGTCCCAGCCCCTCGTCCAGTTTCTGGTAAATGGCTGCGCATTCCCTGACGACGGGCAAGCTGTTGAACGCAGCCTCGATTTCCTCCAACTCGATGCGGTAACCCATGTGCTTGACCTGAAAGTCTGCGCGCCCCTTGAAATACAGCCAGCCGCGCGCATCCCTGTAAACCAGGTCCCCGGTGCGATAGCCAATATCCGCATACAGCGAATGGCGTGGGTTTTGAATGAAAGCCCGGGCTGTGCGCTCGGGATCGTTGTAATACCCAAGGCCCACCTGAGTTCCACGCAGAAAGAGTTCGCCAGAATCCGGGGCGTCTCCGTCCAGCGGAAGTATTTCAAAGTCGAAATTTTCCGCCAGCAGACCAAGCGGTGCAAAATTGTGCATATCCTCGAAGTCGTCCGCACGGATAGCCTGAGCCGAACAGATGCAGGTGCATTCAGTCGGGCCGTACACGTTCTCCAGCCCGGCGCGCGCACCGAACATTTCATAGAGTTGACGCAGCTTGGTTTTGGGGAAGCCCTCTCCACCAAAGATGATCTTTCGAATGCCAGGAAAATCCGTGGCTGCAAGCGCACGGGTCGTCAGCAAATAAACGAGCAGCGACGGCACGGAGAACCAGATCGTGCAGCACGCATCACTGACAAGCCGAACCAGAAGACGCGTATCGCGCACCTGATCCGAAGTGATGGGAGCCAACGCAGCCCCGGAGAACACGGCCGAGTAAAAGTCGAAAACGGAATTGTCAAAATAGATCGGATTGACGTTCGTCAGTACATCTTCGGATGTGATCGCGAAACGTTCACGCGCCCAGGCGATGAACCACAACAGGTTGGCATGGGACATAACCGCGCCTTTGGGCATTCCTGTCGAACCGGAGGTAAACATGATGTATGCCGGACTCCCCCCCCCGATTACCGGATAATCCGGCACCGGATCGATCTCGCCAGATGATCGGATATTGCGCAGGTGCAGCGTATCCAGGTAGCCATCCGCCTCCAGTTCGGCGGCACAGGGCATCATCGGGAAGGCGTTGATGATCAAGCCTGGCTGGCAGATATGGAGAATTCTACGCAGCCGCTCCCAGGGGCTGCCCGGGTCAAGGTTAGTGTAGATGATACCGAGCCGAAGGCAGGCAAGCATGGCGGCGAAAGCAGCTGGAGATTTATCGTGAAAAATCGCTGCCACCTGGCCCTGACGCAACCCCTTCGCCCATAAGGCGCCCGAGATGCGATCCACAAGCTGGCTCAATGCGCCGTAGCTGATTTGCTCGCCGGTAGCCGGATAGATCAGCGCGGTTCGGACTTCATGCCGCGTTGCGACTTCCTCGAAAGCGATGCCAAGATTCGGGGCAAAAGACATTGTAAAGTGGGCTAGATCACCAAACCGCCATCCACCTCAAGCACGGTGCCGGTCAGGTAGTCGTTCTCGATGGCATGGCGAGCGGCCAGATAGATGCTTTCCAAGTCTCCCAGGCGGCGCAAAGGAATGTGCTGTTGCAGGCGTGCAAGGGCGGCCTCGCTGAGCGCCTCACGGGTGGAGGGGGTATCAATAAATCCTGGCGCAATCGCCACAAAGCGCAGCCCCATCCCGCCCAGTTCCTTTGCCCATGTGCATGTCAGCGCATTCACGCCCGCCTTGGCGGCAGCGTAAGCGGATTGCCCGGGATTGCCATTGGCAGAAATGGAACTGATGGATATCACAACGCCTTTCTTGCGTTTCGCCAGCATCCGATCCACCACCCGACTCGTCACAAAAAAGACCGAGTCGAGATCGGTCGAGATCACACGCCGCCAGGATTCGCGTGAATGCACCCGCTCTCCCCGTGACAGCATGTTCACCAGAGGTTCGCTGTGAATGATGCCGGCATTGTTGATGAGCACATCGGGTTCAAAACCGGTGGCGAACAGGGATTCGAGTGCCGCGTCAACGGCAGCGGCATCGGTGACATCACAGGACCAGGCCCTGATCCGCCCGCCGGATGCTTCATTCAGTTCGGCGCAACGCTCCTCGTTCAGTTCGAGCACCCCGACTTCGGCAGACTCGGCGGCCAGTCGCTCGACCAGAAAACGCCCGATTCCCGAGCCGCCGCCCGTTACCAGAACACGGGCACCTGCAATCTTCATAAGGTGGCACCATGCGCCCGCAGGGCGGTCCGCACATCGCCTACGGATTTCAGGTCAGCGATTTCATCTCCGGAAAACTGGATTTGATAAGCCTCTTCCAGGCTGACAATGAGCATCATGTGCGCCAGGGAGTCCCAGGTTGGGATCTCATTCAGGGTTAGGGAATCCACGATGGATGACTCAGGAAGGCCGAACACTTCGGAAATTTTCTTTTCTAGACTCATGACAGTGTTTTTGCAGGTCCTGGAAAGCAGACCGGGTTAAGAGAAATGGTGCCAATTAAATTAACGTATAAAAAATTTCAGGCCTGTCACAATTCGATTTTCTGCGCCCTGAAACCTGTCAGTAACGAAGCTTGACGAAAAGTGCCTTGCCACACACAAAGGCACGCTCGACCCGGTCCGGCTGGTCATGAAGCAATTCATTCCCTGCACGAAAAGGGCCATCGCCGTGCGCCCATATATAGTCATCCAGAATCAGCCACGCGCCCGGCAGAATCCTGCCCAGCCAAAGTTCGCAATCCTTCTTGACGCAATCATAGTCGTGGTTACCGTCGATATGAATAACCGCGATCTTTCCCGAATAAGCGATAGGTCGGCCCATTGAAGACAGAATGGGCTCCTCCCGGGCATATACGTTGAATGCCTCTTCCGAGGTAAGGCGCAGATGGGCGTGGTCGTCCGTGCGAAACGGGACCATGTTCACCATGAAGCCTTCGCTCAATATCTCGTAATCCCACTCATCCGTCACCGTTTGCAGCGCATCGGGGGATTCCCGCTGGATGCAGTCAGCCGCTCGCCAGGGGTCGATGGTCAGCACCGGACCGATACCGTGGCGCCAGGCGAGAAACAGCAGCACGAATGCCGACCTTCCCATCAGGGAACCAATTTCAACCACGTCTCCCGCTGGTGCGCTGGAAGAAACCCCCATCATGGCGGCCAGCTTGTCGTCGTTCGATTCACCATAAATCAGCGATGCCTGCCGCAGTATTCCACCCACTTCCAGCAAGGAAAGCGTGGGGGTGCCCTCTGCGCAAAGTTCCACGAGCGGGAGCAATCGCCTTGCACGCATCTTCAGCTGGCGGTATTGCTCAATCTGCTGCCGTACCGGCGATTGGCCGATCAACTTGATTTCAAGGCGATGGGCGGAAATAAATTGCGCCATGAAGGCATATACCGTGGATACCGGGCAAAACAGGCGGCATATGGATTGCTCTCCCACCAGGGACAAAAAGCTCCGGGCGAAATCCTCATCATAAATTGAGGGTAGGCGATGCAGCTCACCACCTTCTGCGGCAATCTCGTCGTTCGCCACAGAAGCGGCGCAGACCACCTGCTCGCCTCGGTCACGCGCTGCCTTCAAGTACTCCACAGCCGTTTGATTGACGGCGGGGAAAATCAGCGTTGCACAGTTTTCATTTGGATTTTTCATTGAAGGTATCGCTTACTCAGCGGAAGGGTCTCCTGCGTTCTCATCGCGATCTGCTCGTCACAGGTATGTCGCCAATATTAAGTCTCATCACCTCGAACGATCAGTCCTTCTGTCCGATATCGCGCATTGCGGCCTCGCGCACCACGTCGTCCAGCCACTGGTGCATGCTCTTACCCGTCCTGGCGCGTGCCTCATAGGCCAAGCGCTTGGCTTCGGGCGTGACACCCTCAAGATGTCCGTAATAACGTGTGCGGTGGGTGCCGCCGCGCACGCCCGGAATCGTAAAGTCGAAGTCTGCCATCGGCTCACCTTGGCCGACCACGAAATCGATGACATAGAAAACGCCTCCGATGATCCATTCCAGACGGGTCTTGCGCGCCTCGACAGGCAGCTTGTCGAGCGGCAGCGAGTAGGCAAACTCCGGGTTGGAGTTCATCAGGATGCGGGCAAACTCCGTCTCGCGCAGCCAGGGCGGCATGTTTTCATCACCGACCACGACCTTGCCGCCAGGCTTGGTGACACGTGCCATTTCGGAAAAGGCGCGCTTGATGTCGGCAAAGGCGTTGATGCCGCCGAAATGGAAACAGGCATCGAAGCTGTTGTCGGCGAATGGCAGGTAGTAGCCGTTCGCCAGCGCTGGTTCGACGTGCCTACTTGTACCGCGCATGCGCTCGATGTTTTTCGCCAGGAACGAAGGTGATATATCTTGAACATAGAGCTTGCCGTCCGCGCCGAGCCGCTGCGCGATGATTTCAGAATCGCGCCCCGTTCCAGCCCCGGTCTCCAGTACGACCGATCCAGGCTTAAGGTCGAGCTTGTCGACCATGGTATTGCGCACCGCCTGCTCGTCCTCGCCATAGGTGTGGAAGGTCAAGGGCAGATAGCGGTCGTAGCCCTCGACACGGTCCTCGGATTGTTGCCGCGCATCGCGGTCGGCTTTCGGCAGCTCGAAGGGGTAGACGAAGTTGGGCACGCCGCCGGTGATCTCGAAGCGATGCCCGGACGGACTCACCAGCACACCCGAGACGATCTGGTCGCCGTCGCACACGACATTCCCCAGATTCAGCGGCTCGAGCGTCGCGGGGTCGACGTAGAATTTTTCTTCACCTAAGCGCACATTTTCTCCTTGGGCTGGCCGGCACGACGCCGGCTCGCGGTTTCAGTTTCATTTCGGCAATCATCGGGGCAATGTAAAGGCCCTGGGCAAATATATTTTTGCAAATCCGGGAGGGCCGCTGATAACCTTCGCGGGTTACCCGCATGGTCACGGCCATGCGTGAAGGCAGACAGAACAGGGGAGACGAACGATGAAACAGCTTGTCATTTTCGGCGTGGGCAAGATCACTGACGTCGCCTACCACCACTTCCTCCGCGACGGGGAATACGAGGTGGTGGCTTTTACCTGCGACGCGGAGTGGCTTCCGCCATCGGGCACGCATTACGGTCTCCCCGTCGTGCCCTTCGAAGAAATCGAGTGCCATTATCCGCCGGAGTCGGTCGCGCTGTTCGCGGCGATCGGCTACCACGAGCTCAACGCCGTGCGGGCGCAGAAATGCCAGGAGGCCAAGGCCAAGGGCTACACGCTGGCAAGCTACGTCAGCCCGCGCGCGGACCTCGGACCCTGGGTCGAGGTGGGCGAGAACTGCCTCATCCTCGACGGCGTCGGCATTCAGCCCGGCGCTCGCATCGGCCACAACGTCTCGCTGTGGAACAACGTGCTGATCGGCCACCACTCGAGCGTCGAGGATCATTGCTGGATCGCTGCAGGCGCGACACTGGGCGGTGTCGCCGTTCTGGGTGAGCGCTGCTTCGTCGGCCTCAACGCCACCGTCGGTGGCGAACTGTCGATTGGCCCCGACTCCTTCCTCGGCGCAGCCACGCTGGTGCTCAAGAGCGCGCCACCGCGCAGCGTGTTCATCACCCCCGGCACCGAGAAATTCCGCCTGGCGAGTGACGAATTCCTTCGGATGACACGCATGGCGGCCATCGGCCCCGGCCGCAAGTGATGCGCCGCACGCGGCAGGAGTGAGCCCATGTTCTCGTGGAACAAGCTCGGCAACATCTTCAACCCGACGGCGAGCCGGCCCCGGCCGTGGATGCAGGAATATGCGCAGTGCCCCACGCCCTTCGTGCTGAACGACGACATCCTGCGCGTCTATATCGCATGCCGGCCGCAGCGCGGGGCCGACATGCAGTACGTCTCGTATCCCGGCTACGTCGACCTGGCGCGTGACGACATCACACGGGTCGTGCGCATAGCAGATACGCCGCTGCTGCCGCTGGGCGAACCCGGTGCCTTCGACGAATTCGGGATCATGCCGAGCAGCGTGGTACGCAAGGGGGATGAGGTTTATCTCTATTACACCGGTTGGACGCGCATGGCGTCCGTTCCCTACACCGTCGGCATCGGCGCAGCGGTCAGCCACGACGGTGGCGAAACCTTCTGCAAACTGGGCGAAGGGCCAGTCCTGGGACTGACCCTGAACGAACCCTATCTGGTGAACAGCCCCGCCGTCCGCATCATCGGCGACACGTGGCACATGTGGTATCTGACGGGGACCAAATGGCTGCTGGACGAAGGTAAACCCGAATCCGTCTTCCAGATTGCCCACGCCACGTCGACCGACGGGATCGCCTGGAATCGCGACGGCAGGCTGATCATCCCGACCCTGTCGGCAGACGAATGCCAGGACATCTTCCTGCCGTTTTTTCTTGATGGCCGCTGGCATGCCGTCTTCGCCTACCGCAGGCCCATCGGCTTCCGTAGCGGCCCGGCATGCATGTATCGCCTGGGCTATGCGTGGTCCGAAGACCTGGCACACTGGACCCGCGACGATGCGCAGCTGGGCATCGATGTGTCGGCGACGGGATGGGATTCGCAGATGATGTGTTCCTCCCAGGCCATCGATCTGGATGGGCGCATCCTGCTGTTCTACTGCGGCAACCAGTTCGGCCGCGAGGGCTTCGGCATCGCCGAAATGATGGGCAAGTCCACGCGCTGAGCGGACGAGCATCAGCGGTTCAACCCAGCCAGGCATGCAGGGTCTCGCGGTCGTTCCACATCATCCAGTCGATGACCGACAGATCGGCGACGAAGTCGAAGCTACCGGTGGCGTATTGCCGCGGGCGATGCTCATGGAAACTCAGCGCAATACCGCGGCTCGCGTAAAGCGTTTCGTTGAACAGGTCTTTGCCGCCTGCGGCGTTGCGGTATTCGGTCGCCCCCAGCTGCTTCGATATGTGCAGCGCCCACTCTCCCGGCTCGCACGCCTCCGGCAGATCAAGCGGCAATGCCGAGGCCACCTCGATCGGGGTGGCGATCCCAAGATAGCGGCACACGGCCCGCAGCACCTCGATGTTCAGACTGGCGAGAGTCTCGTGGTGCCCAGCCAGGGTATCGCCGATGAAATCGCGAGCTGCCGCGTAATGCGGCGCCTCGGCCTGGTAAACCTTGAGCTTGTCCATGATCCGGCCGCGCCAGTCCTGGCCATGGTCGACCAGCGCATCCTGGATGCGCGTCCCCAGGCCGGTGTGCTGCACTGGAACCGAAACATAGGCGACCCCCTTGTCGCGATTGAGGATGCGGTTGCGCACCATCCACGACTTGCGCGTGAACTGGGCGGTGTCAAAAACCACCCACACGTCGCACGCGGCGATCAGTCTGAACTGCTCGAAGTAGGGAAAAAAGTAAGGCTGCATGATGCCGATGAGCCTGGACACGCCAGGCATTGCAGCCCCGCTTCGGGAGCGATCCGGGGAAGCCGGCGCCATGCTTACTCCAGCACCGCCAGGCCGAAGCCATAGCGGCCGAATGCGTTGCCGTTGTAGAGCATGTAGATGCGGCCGTCGCATTCGAAAACGTGCGGGTAGCACAGCATGTCGGAATCCCAGTCACCTTCGGTCACATCGAGCGTCAGGCTGTCGTCGTCGCGCACCCAGTCGAAAAGGTCGTCCGACCAGGCATGGCCGATGCGGTAGGCGCGGTCACGATTGGTACGGAAGTCGAACGACTGGCGATAGCAGAAGAACATATGGTGGCGGCCATCGATGTCGATCACTGTTGGCAGCGCCTGGCATTCGTCAGCGCCCAGCCAGCTTTCGATGATCTGCCTCGCCTCCTCCTTGGCCCAGTGGATGCCGTCGCATGACGTGGCATGGCCGATCTTGTAAATGCGGTCGGGCGCCGCGTCCGGGGTGAAGCGCTTCCAGCCCAGACCAAAGACGTACCACATGTGGAAGGTGTCGCCGCAGACCTTCACGAAAGGATCGACAACGATGCAGGGCTCGTGCAACGAGGGCGCGAGCACCGGTCCGTCACCGAGCCGCTGGAAAGTGTAGCCGTCGTCGCGGCTGATCGCGAGCCCGATGGCACCGTCAGCGGGCACCGATACCCGCCTGTTCACGCCGGAGGTGTAGCCGTAAATCAGATCACCGTGACGAACCACATTCATCGGGAAAATCCCGTGTTCATCGAAGCAGCCCAGCTTTCCCAGTTCGATGACGGTATGCCCGGATACTGCAATGATGTCGCGGAAATTCTTCTTCATGTCGACGAAAGCAATATGGCTCAGGTACTGTCCATTGCTGCGGTCCAGCGAACGCGTGGAAAAGTAGATCCTTACGAAGTCCTCGAAAATGATCGCCTGGGGAGATTGCGCAAATCCCATGCAACCGTGTGGCAGCTTGAACTGGGTAGGATCGAATATTTTTCCGAGCTTTCTCCATTTCATCAGCACTGCCCTACGATTATCCCGATGATGAGATCAACCTGCTTGCTGGTCAGTGACGGATAAATCGGCAGGCAAATCACCTGCTCCGCCGCGGCCCTCGCTACTGGCAAGTTCGCAGGTGCCGCCGATGGAATTCCCCGATACATCGGAAAATCGCTGATCAACGGGTAAAAATAGCGGCGCGCATGAATGCCGCTATCCTGTAGCTCTTGATACAAGGCATCGCGACTGAGCGGATAGTCTGGCTGCACCAGAATCGGGAAATAGGCGTAGTTAGGCTTCTCGTCTGCGGCTGACAGACAATGGATTCCCTTGACCCCGGTAAGCACCTCGCGATAACGGGTATCGATGGCTTTGCGTTTTTGCAGGATTTCATCAATCCCCTTGAGCTGCAGCAATCCAAAGGCCGCATTGATTTCACTCATTTTCCCATTGATGCCGGGCGCAGCCACCGTCACCTCATCCACAAAACCAAAGTTCTTCAGGTGATCGATACGCTGCTTGGTTTTGGCATCGTGACAGACGATGGCGCCACCTTCAAACGTATTGAACACCTTGGTCGCATGGAAACTCAGTACCGACAGATCGCCATGGTTGAGTACGCTGCCGCCCTGACATTGCACACCAAAGGCGTGAGCAGCATCGTAGATGACTTTCAGCCCATAGTTGCCGGCAATTCTTTCGATGCGGTCCACATCGCATGAATGCCCATAACAATGCACCGGCATGATGGCGGTGGTTTGCGGAGTGATCGCAGCCTCGATCCTGTCCGGGTCCAGATTGAGCGTAAGCGGATCGATATCGGAAAACACGGGTCTGATGCCATTCCACAGCAGCGAATGTGCAGTTGCCACAAATGAATAGGGAGTAGTGATGACTTCGCCCGTAATACGCATGGCCTGCAATGCAGTAACGAGCGCAAGGGTTCCGTTGGCAAACAGGGCAATATACGGAACGTCGAGATAGTCGCACAATGCCTGCTCCAACTGCTCGTGAAACGGGCCACTATTGGTCAGCCGCTTGCTCTCCCAGATTTGCTCCAGATAGGGTATGAACTCCTCCAGGGGAGGCAGCGAAGGCTGCGTGACATAAATGGGCGGGGGGTCACGTGATTCCGTCATGAATCAACCTCCGATACTGTGCTGTTAACAGCCTGCAGTGGCACTTCGAACGATTCCGCCGGCTGACCCGCACACCAGCGTTGCCACATCATGCGCAGGGCACGCTCCACCCCCGTGGCAACCAACGCCGGCTGACCCATCGCCGACTTGGTAAAGCGTTCCCGCAACCCTGACCGGATATCGGACAGTGCGGCAAGATTGCCGGCCCAGAACAAGCCCTTGTTTAAGAAATCCGCCGCATCACGGGCAATAAACGACTCCAGGCCAGCATGGCCAAGAATCGAGGCACCCGACCGTCCCGCTGCCGTGCCTCCCGCCAAGGTGAGCGTCGGCACCCCCATCCAGAGCGCATGGAGGGTCGTGGTACCGCCGTTGTAAGGAAAGGTATCCAGACAATAGTCCACTTGCTGATGCAGATTCAAGTAGTTCTCCATGCCGCAACGTGCATGAAAGATCAGCCGTTCACAGCCGATACCTTCCGTTTCAAACCATTTGATCAGGGCATCGTAATTGCCCTCCTCTGGCATCCCTCCCAGCAACATCCTGGAATCGGGCAATGCCCGGAGGAGTTCCGCCCAAAGGGAAATGACCGCTGGACTCAGCTTGTTCGGCCGGCTGAAGCTGCCAAAAGTCAAATAGCCATTGCTCAGTGCGGGCAGACTGTTGACTGGCGGGGCATCCTTGGATGGCAAGAAAGGGGCGCCTGCAGGCAAATATACAATTCTTTCCGTAAATTGCCCGTCGAATTGACCCGGCGGCAGAAAGAACCGGTCTGCCAAAAAGTAATCCATTGATTTCAAACCAGTCGTTCCAGGGTAGCCCATCCAGCTGGCCTGCACGGGCGCCGGTTTGCGGGCAAAGGTCAGCAGGCGGTTGCGAGCCGTGTGGCCAGTCAGATCAATCAGTATGTCGATACCGTCGGCACGGATTTTTTCTGCCAACTCTGCATCCGACAAGCCAGTAACCGGGTACCAATGTGCGAAGTGGCCCCGCAGGCGATGCGTAACTTTGTCATTGATGATGCTGTTGTAGTAGGCATGCAATGACAATTGCGGGTAGCTTGATAGATGCTCCAGTACCGGTTCGATAAACGTGGCCACGGCATGATCATTAAAATCGGGCGAAACAAGACCAATCTGCAGGCAGCGTTCAGGGTCTCGTGTATGAGTGTGTCCAGGCCAATCAAGCCTTAGGGCGGATTCAAACTGCTCGCCAAATCTGGCGTGCTCAGAGAAAACTGACTTCGCATCCATTGTTGCGCTGAGCAGAAGAAAATAAAGCAGGTTGCTATAAAGCGACGCTTGTTCCGGCTTGATCTGCAGCGCCTGCCGGAAGCAGGCTTCAGCCTCGTCCAGCCGGCCAAGACTCTGCAGGACAAGCCCCAGGTTGCCTATGACACCTACGCTATTCGGTTTTATTTGCAGAATATCCCGAAAGCAGGCTTCGGCTTTATCCAGGAGCCCCAGATCTTGGAGCGTAAGCCCCAGGTTGTTATGGGTTTCAAGCTCATCCGGACTGATTTCCAGCGACTTTCGAAAATGGCTTTCTGCGTCTTTCCATCGCCGCAGGTTGCGAAAGCAGCGTCCCAGGTTGGCATGCATCCTGGCATCATCCGGAGTGATCTCCAGCGCCCGTCGGTAGCTGGCCGCGGCTTCGCTCTGGCGTCCCAGGTAGCAGAGAAGGTTGCCCCGGTTATCGTGCGTCCTGGCATCATCCGGGTTGATAAGCAGCGCCATTTGAAAGTGTGCGTCCGCCTCGTCCAACCGGCCCAGCTCCTGAAGGGTGACACCCAGATCATTATGCGTTCTGGCATTATCCGGATTAATCCGCAGTGCCTGCCTGAAACTGCCTTCGGCCTCCTCCAGGCGCCCCAGACGATAGAGCGTGACGCCCAGATTGTCATGTAACACCGCGTGGTCCGGTGTGAGCTGCAACGCCTTGCGGAAGCTGGCCTCGGCTTCCTCTAGGCAGCCTCGTTCTTGAAGCATGGTGCCAAGGTTGCCATGTGCCTCAGCGTAATCCGGCCTGATCTGCAGAGCCTGTCGAAGGCGCTCTTCGGCCTCGTCCAGGCGGCCCAGAGTACGGAGGGTCACGCCCAGGTTGAGGTACGCATCGGCATAGACGGGATTGATCTGCAGCACTCGCAGATAACTGGCCTCAGCCTCCTCCATGCTGCCCAGTTCCTGCAGGGTTACGCCCAGGTTGTAGTGAGATTCGACATCAGTGGGCAACAACATGGCGGCTTTCCGCATCGGCTCCAGCGCATCCTGCCCCCTGCCCAGCAGCTTGAGCGCAACGCCCAGAATCTTCCACCCAAACTCATGCAGGGGATAGTGCACTGTCAGTCTCTGCGCAAGGGTTGCAACCTCCGCGTAGCGCCCTTCGCCAAACAGTGCCACGATCACGTCCATTTCCTGATGGCCGGGGGTGTTTCCAAGCAGCGGACCCGCCAGTGAAACTGGGGGCGATCCCTCGCCATCCCACGAGGCCAAGTCCCTTTGCACTGCAACCGGTGCGTTCCCATTCAGACACGCCGCCAGTGCATCTACCTCTTCTCCCTGCAAGCCCTGCTGTCGGGCAAGCGCCAATACGGCACGCGCGTCCTCCTGCTGACCCGCCTGAAACAAGGCATCAATGTAATTCAGCCAGTATTGTCCGCATGTCGGGTCGGCATCCAGCGCCGTCATGAAATACGGCAAACCTGCGGCAGGCTGCTGTGCCTGAATCGCGATCACGCCCAGATTGTGGTTTGCTTCAGGGTGACTGGGCTGATGTTGCAGGATGGTCTGGTAAAGCGCTCCAGCTTCCTGAAGCCGCCCCGACTGGTGGTGCGCAATAGCCTGTTGCAACAGTTGATCTGTCGCTTGTAACACAGGTTGCAACTGGGTGACATTGGGTGTCATTCGGTTCGGTTAGGTTAGGTTCATTAATCTGAATTTTGCACTTGTATTATGCGGACTTGCACTACGGACAAAACAAAGAGAAACCCTGTTTTTGTGGCGCTTTTCCTGTTTCTCGTGACAATCGATCGCGTACCGCTTCCACACCCGATCACAATTAGCCGAGACAGGTGAGCCGGAAAAGCACTTGAGGCCCCATCCGTGATTTCCCGTATTTGGCTATAAAGAGAACGATAAAACGATTTATTGGAGAAGCAGGATGAAAATTCTGGGGCTGCTCATTTTTACAGGCTTGATTGTGCTTGGCGTATTTACCCTCGCCAACTGGGACACGCTAAATACCCCGGCCAACCTGTCCTTTCTTGTTTTCCACCTTGAGGCTCCTTTGGGGATTGTTCTGCTGGGAGCCATTGTCGCATTCGTGGCCCTTTTCACCGCATACACACTCATCCTGCGCACGGCAATGCTGATGGATGCGCGCCGCTATGAACGGGAATTGCGTTCCCAGCAGAAACTGGCTGAGCAGGCCGAAGCCTCTCGGCTAAGTGAATTGCGGAGCCAGCTTGAGCAGTCGTTTGCAGAATTGCACGATACGGCAGACACCACCCGCAAGGAACTCGGTACGCGGCTGGATGGCATGGAGCAGACGCTGCGGAATATCATAGAGGAATCCGGCCGCAGCCTGTCGGCGTACATCGGTGAAGTGGAAGACAAACTCGACCACGGGTCATTCCCACCAGCAGTTTAGCAATCGAACGGGGACTCGGCTGGTCCTGTCGTGAATAGCCGGGACCAAGAAACACGGAACCGCACTGATGGCTACTACTGCCCGGCTTGCATCTGGTTCGGCTTGCCCTTGTTGCCCCGGGATGGCTCGGCAAGCTTGTCCCCTTCGGCCTGTATCTGGACCAGGCTGATCAGGGTCTGGCCTGCTTGCGGCTTGGGGTTCACCTCGGCGGTAAATACCTGCAGGTCGCCACCCTCCGTGATCAGGAACAGCGGCAATACCTCGCCGCCATACCGGGCCTTGTGTTCTTCCAGCCCATAGTCTTCGCTGAGCCGGGTTTTCTTGATGACGGCTTCTTCGGTGAAGCGTTGGGTCAGGACGGAGTGGGTCATGCCTTTACCAAACAGGAAGCGGCCCCGCAGATGGCGCGAATGGGCATCCAGTTGCTTCTCATCCTCCGGCATCAACTGATAGGCCTGTGAGCGGCCAAATAGCGGAGCAAAGTGCAGCGCTGCCAGTGAATTGACGTCATCGTTGGCGGTCATCGCCATGAGCTTGCCGATGCCGCTGATCTCGACGCGATCCAGCACGTTGTCGGCAAAAATGCTGGCATAGAAGGCCGGGATGCCTGCCATGCGGGCCGCCGAAACGTTATGCCGACTGTTGTCCACCAGCATCACGGGATAGCCTTCGTCATGCAGGATCTTGGCCATGTCGCGCACCCAGTATTGCCCGCCCATGAACAGCACGCCCTGCGGGTGCTCCTTGGCCAGGCCCAGGCGCCGCGCGATCAGGGGCGCGGTCAATCCATACAGGGCCACGGTGCCGATAATGACAAAGAAGGTTTGCGGCACCAGCACCTCTGATCCGGCCAGCCCCACTTCCTCCAGACGCAGGGCGAAGATCGAGGCCACAGCGGCCGCCACGATGCCGCGTGGCGCCATCCAGGACAAAAACAGTTTTTCCCTGGTGCTGAGCTTGCTGCCGAAGGTGGAGGCAAATACCGAAGCGGGCCGCGCAACAAATACCAGCACCAGCAGGAACACGATACTGGCGAATCCAATCTGTTCGAGATCGGCGGGTTTGAGGTGGGCGGCCAGCAGGATGAACACGGTGGCGATCAGCAGCACCCGCAGGTTTTCCTTGAATTCGACAATGTGCTGGACCGACACGGCTTTCTGGTTGGCCAGCACAAAGCCCATGATGGTGACCGACAGCAGGCCGGATTCGGATTGCAGCAGGTTGGAGCTGGTGAACACGCCGACCACGAACATGACGGCCACGGGGTTGTGCAGGTAGTCCGGGATGTAATCCCGCTTCATGCAGAAACCCAGCACCAGCGCACCGACCAGTCCCAGCACGGTACCAATGACGATGGTCTTGAAGACGATGGTGGCCACGACCATTTCATGCTCGGTGCCCGAGTAAACCAGAACCTGGAACACCAGCACGGCGAGCATGGCGCCGATGGGGTCGATGACGATGCTTTCCCACTTGAGGATGGCACCGGTTTTTCCGGTGGGCCGAATAAACCGCAGCATCGGGCCGATCACGGTGGGGCCGGTGACGACCAGGACGGCACCGAGCAGGATCGCCAGCGGCCAGTCGAGCCCCAGTATCCAGTGCGCGGCCAGACCGCCGACCAGCCAGGTGATGGCCGCGCCCAGCGTGACCAGCCAGGCCACGACCCCGCCAATGGCACGAAACTCCTTCACCGACAGGCTCAACCCGCCTTCAAACAGAATCATCGCCACCGCCAGCGAGACCACGGGATACAGCAATGGCCCCAGCAGCGCGTCCGGGTTGACCCAGCCCATCACCGGGCCGGCCAGAATGCCGCACACCAGCAGCAGCAGGATCGACGGGATGCGGACACGCCAGCCAAGCCATTGGGCAGCAATGCCCAGGATGACCACAGCGCTCAGGCTGATCAGGGTGTGTTCAACCATAAAGAGTATCGATTACTCGAATATCAATTCAGGTTTGCTCACTGGCTGCACGCCTGCTGCAGAGGGATGCCAGTTCGCCCAGGCATTGCGTTTTCAGTACATCGCGGCGCTGCATGCTACGTGGCAGCCAGCGTAACGCCCGCAGCCAGCGCACGCGGCGCAGGGCCACGTAGACTCCCTCGCGCACCGATGCCGTTTCCTGCACCAATACGCTGTCTATTTCCCTGCCCAGTTCCAGCAAACTATCCTTGAAAAAATGTGCAGTCGAAAAAAAATAGGGCAGCCAGTCACGGACTTGCGCGTGCTCCAGCGACATGACGCTGGCCGGATCGTCTTCAAAATCGATGGCGCCGAGTCCATGCTCGGACGACCATACCAGATTGCGGGCAAACGCCTGACTGAGATATTGACCGGCCTGATGGACCTGATGAATGTAGTCCGCACCGAACTGCCAGTGTGCCCATTTCACCTCGATATCGGCATGCCGGATCAGCGATTCAAGCGTGGTGTGGCCCAGATCCGAAACCAATAACCAGTGATCGTCATGCGCCAGCAATTGCGGTACGCGCAAGCCTGCCGCGGCCAGTGCGGTCAATCGTTGTGCCTCGTTACGGATGCCGGCCACACCGCCCTGTGGGCGCACCGGTTGCAGGGCCGGTTGGTGCAGCAGTCTGGCCATCCCGGCCAACAGTTGATAGCGCCAGGCCGGGGGCTGCGACACGCTCAGCTTGAGCCAGGCCGGCCGACCTTGCCATTGCACCGGCTGGATGTGCCGGCCGGACTGTATCAATGCCGCCACCTCGGCGTCGATTTCGGCGCGGCTACCCAGTTGCGGGCGCGCAGGCGTCATCCTGTCGGTCAGCGCAGATGATCCGGTGATTCGAGCGGGGTGAACTGCGCCTGCTCGCTGTGTATTTCAGGCTGGAACCAGCCAAGCTTCTCGCGCAGCTTGACGACATTGCCGACGATGATGAGCGTCGGCGCCTTGAGTCCGGCGTTCTCGGCCAGATCCGGCAGCGTGTTCAGCGTGCCCGTGATGACGCGTTGCGTGGGCAGGGTGCCATGCTGCACGATGGCCGCCGGGGTCTCGGCTGTCAGGCCGTGCTTGATCAGCGCCTCACACAGCAGCGGCAGGCCTTTCAACCCCATGTAGATGACGATGGTCTGATCTTTGCGGGCGATGCCTTCCCAGTTGAGATTGAAGGTATTTTCCTTCAGATGGCCGGTAACAAATGCGACCGACTGCGCGTAATCACGATGGGTGAGCGGAATGCCGGCATAGGATGCCACCCCCGCCGCCGCGGTTATGCCCGGCACGACCTGGAACGAAACACCATGTTCGACCAGGGTTTCGATTTCCTCGCCGCCGCGGCCGAAGATAAAGGGGTCGCCACCTTTCAGACGCAGGGTGCGCTTGCCTTCCTTGGCCAGCCGCACCAGCATCAGGTTGATCTCTTCCTGTGGCACCGCGTGGTCGTCGCGCTCCT
>JANJUT010000053.1 GCA_024710445.1 Thiobacillus sp. | reverse complement strand
GAGCGTTCAAGGTAAAGTCCGTTGCGGGGCGGGAGGATTTTCGGGAAGATACAGGTCACCCTTGGAGCCGCAGGCCGACAGACCGAGCCCGCAGAGCAACAGGGACACTATATATAAGGTGCGCAGTTTCATGCGCGAAATGTTAGCACGGGACATCATGACAAGAATTGAATTGGACGAGGCCGGGTTCAACCGGGCTGCTGGCGCGACACTGGTGCATATCGAGCAGGTCCTTGAGGATGCCGACCTGGATTTCGAGACGCCTGCGGACGGCATCATCGAGATTGAGTTCGACGACGGCAGCAAGATCATCATCAACCGCCATGGCACAGCCCGGGAAATCTGGGTGGCGGCACGGTCGGGCGGCTTCCATTTCATGCCGGTGGACGGCGGCTGGGTCGATACCAAGGACGGCGAACCCCTCTACGCCAAACTGACTGCGCTGATCGCCCTGCAGGGCGGCGGATCAGCCCGCTTCTAATCTGCCTTGAAAAGTCAGGCGCTCACCCTGTTTGACCTGGTCGAGCGGCTGTCGCTGCTGACCCGGGCCGATTTGCGGCAAGCGGGCTCGGCCCAGGGGCTGCAGCCGGTCCATCTGCAGGTGCTGTTTTACCTGAATCAGGCCAATCGCTTCAGCAATACGCCGCAGGCGCTGACCGAATATCTCGGGCTGACCAAGGGGACGGTGTCGCAAACCGTACTGGTGCTGGCGCGCCGCAGGCTGGTGTCACGCTATTCCGACCCGCGCGACGGCCGGGTGGTGCGGTTGATCCTGACCGAAGGCGGTTCCAATCTGTTGAAGACGCTGAGTGCCGGCGGGGCCTGGCGCGATATCGTGCAAACGGCCAGCGCGGCGCGGGTGACATCGGCGATGGTGGTGCTGCGGCAGGTGCTGGCGCATGTCCAGGCGCAAAGCGGGAAGCGCAGTTTTGGCGTGTGCTCGACCTGTCGGCACAATCAGCGGCTGGGACCACGCAGCTATTTTTGCGGGCTGATGCAGGAAAAGCTCAGCAGTCCGGAGGTGCGGCGGATTTGCCGCGAACACGCGCCGGTCATTCACACCGAACCGGCTTGAATCCGCTTCCTGGCCCGTGCAATTGCCGCACGCACCTGAGCCGGCGCAGTGCCGCCCAGATGATCACGCGCAGCCAGCGAGCCTTCCAGCGTCAGTACGTCATATACGTCATCAGTAATCAGCGGGCTGAACGCCTGCAACTCGGCCAGCGCCAGGTCGGCCAGATCGCGTCCGCTGGTGTCGGCGGCGCGCACTGCGCGCGCCACTACTTCATGGGCATCGCGGAACGGCACGCCCTTTTTCACCAGATAGTCGGCCAGATCGGTGGCGGTGGCAAAGCCCTGCATCACCGCGGCACGCATCGCCTCCGGCTTGACGGTGACACCGCGCAGCATGTCGGCATAGATCGCCAGCGTGTCGGTGAGCGTGTCGACGGTATCGAACAGCGGTTCCTTGTCTTCCTGGTTGTCCTTGTTGTAGGCCAGCGGCTGGCCTTTCATCAGGGTGAGCAAGGCGACCAGATGGCCGTTCACGCGGCCGGTCTTGCCGCGTACCAACTCAGGCACGTCCGGATTCTTCTTCTGCGGCATGATGGACGAGCCAGTGCAGAAGCGGTCGGCCAGGTCGATGAAGCCGACGCGCGGGCTCATCCACAGGATCAGTTCTTCCGACAGACGCGACAGATGGGTCATCACCAGCGCGGCGGCGGCGGTGAATTCGATGGCGAAATCGCGGTCGGACACCGCGTCGAGCGAGTTCTCGCAGATGCCGGCGAACCCAAGCTCACGTGCGACAAAGGCGCGGTCGATGGGGAAACTGGTTCCGGCCAGTGCAGCAGCGCCCAAAGGCAGGCGGTTGACGCGGCCGTGGCAGTCGGCCATGCGTTCAACATCGCGTGCCAGCATTTCAAAATACGCCATCAGGTGATGGCCGAAGGTCACCGGCTGCGCCACTTGCAGATGGGTGAAACCGGGCATGACCGTATCGGTGTGCTGCTCGGCCAGGTCGACGAGCGAAGTCTGGCAGGCTTTCAGTCCGGCCAGAATGCGGTCGATGGCATCGCGCAGATAAAGGCGAATGTCGGTCGCCACCTGATCGTTGCGTGAGCGGCCGGTGTGCAAGCGCTTGCCGGCATCGCCGATTTTCGCGGTCAGCGCGGCTTCGATGTTGAGGTGGACGTCTTCCTTGTCGAGCGACCAGGCGAGCTGACCGGCGCGGATCTCGGTCTGCAATTCGGCCATGCCACGCTGGATCGCTGCCAGATCATCCTTGGAGAGGACGCCGACGTGGTGCAACATGGCGGCGTGCGCCAGCGAGCCCTGAATATCGAACTCGGCCAGCCGATAATCAAAGGGAATCGACGCAGTGTAGCGTTTGACGATTTCGGAAACCGGCTCGGAAAACCGGCCGGACCAGGCGGCAGCGGTGCCGTCCGATGGTGTCGATGGCGTGCTCATGAGGCAAATCACGGGGAATGAAAAGAAAGAATCATAACAACCGGCAGGTCGAATTGCCGAACTTCTGCCATCTGGGGGTGAACCTGCGTATCGCGCTGACGGTGGAAGCGGCGCTGATTGCCGGCGTGGTGGCGCGCGTCTCGGATGGCGCGGCGTTCTGGGCGGAGTTCATCGCCCTGTCGGCTTTGGCGCAGCCCGCGCTGCTGCTCACCCTGCTGGCCCTGTGCGCCGCAGGACGCTGGTTGCGCAGCCAGCCATATCGGCTGGGGGTCGGGCTGACGTTGGCGCTGGGCGTGGCCGTGCCGCTGCTGGCGACGCTGTGGCTGAATCCCCTGTTAACCGAGCTGGATATTTATCCGCTTATGGCTGTAGCCGTGTTTTCATTCTTGCTGGGCGCCGGGTTGCTGGCTTATTTCAATCTGCGCGCCCGTGCTCTTTCGCCCGCCATTACCGAGGCACGCTTGCAGGCATTGCAGGCGCGCATTCGCCCCCATTTCCTGTTCAACAGCCTGAATGCCGTGCTGTCGCTGGTGCGCAGCGACCCGCGGCAGGCCGAACACGCGCTGGAAAACATGGCCGACCTGTTTCGTGCGCTGATGGGCAATGCCAGCCAGCTGGCGCCGCTGGAAGACGAGGTGGCGCTCACCCGCGCCTATCTGGAACTGGAACAACTGCGCCTCGGGGATCGTCTGCAGGTGGTCTGGCACATCGGCAACATGCCTGGCGATGCGCTGATTCCGCCGCTGGTGATCCAGCCGCTGGTGGAAAACGCGGTCTACCACGGTATCGAGCCGCAGCCGGAAGGCGGTGAAATCAGCCTCAATATCTATCGCAGCTCGGACAAGGTGCACATCGTGGTGCGCAATCCGATTGCTGCCGAAACCGGCCACCATAAAGGCAATCGCATCGCGCTGGCCAATATCCGCGAACGCCTGCTGCTGCACTTTGACCTGGATGCCCAGCTCAAGTTGGAGCCGCTGGGCACCGTTTATCAAGTGCATATCGTGATGCCCTATACCCGTGAACGCACCCAAAGCCCCGCTGCGCCTGCTGATCGCCGATGACGAAGCGCCCGCGCGTCGTCGCCTGCACGATGTGCTGGCCGATTGCGCCGACCAGTTGCCCGTCGAAATCGTCGGCGAGGTCAGCAACGGGCTGGATGCGCTGAACCGGGTGCAGGACCAGCCAGTCGATGTGGTGCTGCTCGACATTCGCATGCCGGGGATGGATGGGCTGGAATGCGCGGCTCATCTCAATCGCTTGCCTGCCCCGCCGGCCATCATCTTCAGCACCGCTTATGATGCCTATGCCTGCCAGGCGTTTGATCTCAACGCAGTCGATTATCTGCTGAAACCGGTACGGGCCGACCGTCTGGTGCGTGCCCTGTCGCGGGCGCACAGCCTGAATGCCGCCACGCTCGAGCATTTGCGGGAAGCACATTCAAAGGCGCGCACCCATTTGTCCGTCAACGAAAAGGGGCGCGTCGTGCTGATCCCGTTGGCGGATATCCTCTATCTCAAGGCCGAGCTGAAATACGTCACCGTCCGTACTGCGGCACGCGAGTTCCTGATCGAGGAATCGCTCACCCGGCTGGAAGGCGAGTTCGACGACGCTTTCTTGCGCATCCATCGCAACTGTCTGGTGGCGCGTGAACGGATCCGGGAAATAGGCAAATTACCGGGCGACGATGACGGTCATTTCCTGCGGCTTGACGGCCTGGATGAACGATTAATGGTCAGCAGACGGCAATATTCAGCCTTGCGTGAAATTATTAAATCAATTTAAACAACGGGTTATCGTCCATCTACAACTAAAGTTGTATATCCATTTTTCAAACCCCTCCGTAGGATGAGCGGGCTTGTGGTTTCCGCCCCAAGCGAGGAAGTTCTCCGCAACGAGGGGTTTGGCTCCTCATTCGGCCAGGTTCGCAAGAGCCTGGCTATTTTTTTACCCGTCCTCGGTATCATGGCGGTCATGAAAAACGATCCGACAGACCTCCACCCAACGCTCACAGAAACCGAACTCGACAGCGAAACCGTCTTCCAGGGCCGGTTGCTGCACGTCAAGCGCGACCGCGTGCGCCTGCCCAACGGCGGTGAATCGACGCGCGAATATATCGTCCATCCCGGCGCCGTCGTCGTCATCCCCGTGTTCGACAATGGCGACCTTCTGCTCGAGCGCCAACACCGCTATCCATTACATCGCGACTTCATCGAACTGCCCGCCGGCAAGATCGACCCAGGTGAGGCGGACCTCACCTGCGCGAAACGCGAACTCGAAGAAGAAACCGGTTACACCGCCAGCGAGTGGCGCGAAGTCACCACCATCTACCCCTGCATCGGCTATTCGGACGAGCGGCTGGCGTTTTATCTGGCACGTGGACTCAAGGAAGGCAACCACGGCCGCGACCCGGACGAGTTCCTGGAAATCCTGCGGGTGCCGTTCGGCGAGGCGATGGACTGGGTGCGTAACGGCAGGATTTGCGAAACCAAGACGGTGATTGGGTTATTTTGGCTGGAGAAGATGGTGCGGGAAGGGTGGTGAGTCCTTCGTTTGAAGTCAGACGCACGGAGAGAGTATGTGGCAACTATTTAAGATGCTGTTTTTTGGGGGGACGACGCTCATAACACCCGTACCCATCGAGATTGGGACAGTGTGGGTGACCCTCACTCCGAAAGAACCGTTAACTGCTATAACCTCTGGAGCCACGCTGTATTTTGATGTCACTCCGGCTCTCCCGAGTTCGATCAATCTCGTTGACCGCCTTAAGCAAGGAGAGACGCTCTTCCCGGATAGCTGTGCACAAGCCCAGTTGATAACTCGGGTCGGGAAGGTGGTGCCACTTAGTAGTGTGGGAGTTGCCGTATCTAATACCAAGACGTTTCTGGTGTTGTCGGCTGACAAAGGGGTTCCAACTGACGCTGAGTTTCCCACAGTCCGCGTACGCGCGGACTGTGGGGTTGGGCGTACCCCAGTCTATTGGAAGAATTTCAGCAAGTGACCCCGATGAGTCCAACGCATTGCTCGCAAGCCAAGCTGGCAGGGGTTGTGGCGTGCGAGGTTCAAGCAGGTTGATACGCCAGATTCGGCGCCAGCCAACGCTCTGCCGTCGCCAACTCCCAGCCCTTGCGTTTCGCATAGTCTTCAACCTGATCCCGCTCGACCTTGGCCACGGCAAAGTACTGGCTGTCGGGATGTGACAGGTAGAAGCCTGACACGGCTGCCCCCGGCCACATGGCGAAGTTTTCCGTGAGTTGAACGCCGATGGCGGCCGTGGCGTCCAGCACCTCGAACAGCGGGGCTTTTTCGCTGTGTTCGGGGCAGGCGGGGTAGCCGGGGGCGGGGCGGATGCCCTGGTATTTTTCTCCGATCAGGTCGTCGTTGGTGAGCGCTTCTTCGCTCGCATAGCCCCAAAACTCCTTGCGCACGCGCAGATGCAGATGCTCGGCGAAAGCCTCGGCGAGGCGGTCGCACAGCGACTTGAACAGGATCGCGGAGTAGTCATCGTGTGCGGCTTCGAAGGCCTGGGCGCGCTCGTCTTCGCCGATGCCTGCAGTCACCACAAAGGCGCCGAGGTAGTCTTTCAGCCCGCTGGCCTGTGGTGCGACGAAGTCGGCGATGCACAGGTTGGCGCGGCCTTCGGGCTTTTTCATTTGCTGGCGCAGGTTGTGCCAGGTCATGAGCGTCTGGCTGCGCGACTCGTCAGTATAGACCACGATATCGTCGTCATTGACCGTGTTGGCGGGAAACAGGCCGAATACGGCACGTGCCTCGACCCAGTTTTCCGCGATCATCTGCTTCAGCATGGCCTGGGCGTCGGCGTAGAGCTTGGTCGCCTCGGTGCCGACGACTGCATCGTCGAGGATTTTCGGAAATTTGCCGTGCAATTCCCACGAGGCGAAGAACGGCGTCCAGTCGATCATCTCGGCGAGTTGGGCCAGATCGTAGGCTTTCAGCACGTGGACGCCGGGCTGTCTGGGTACCGGTGGCGTGTAGCGTGACCAGTCGATGTCGAACTTGTTGGCGCGCGCTTCTGCCAGCGGCAGCCGCACGGTGTCGGATTTGTGCTTGAGATGGCGTTCGCGCGTTTTGGCATAATCGGCCCGAACCTCGGCGGCAAAGGCATCGCGCATGTCGTTCGACAGCAACTGGGTACAGACACCGACGGCGCGCGAGGCATCCTTGACGTACACCACCGGGTGTTCGTAGTTGGGCTCGATCTTGACCGCGGTGTGCGCAAGCGAAGTCGTCGCGCCGCCGATCAACAGCGGAATGGTGAAGCCCTGGCGCTGCATTTCCTTCGCGACATGCGCCATTTCCTCGAGCGAAGGCGTGATCAGGCCCGACAGGCCGATGATGTCGGCATTGTGTTCGCGGGCGGCGTCGAGAATCTTCTGCGCTGGCACCATCACGCCGAGGTCGACGATGTCGTAGCCGTTGCAGCCGAGCACCACGCCGACGATGTTCTTGCCGATGTCGTGCACGTCGCCTTTCACCGTGGCCATGATGATCTTGCCCGCGCTCTGCGCGTCGCCGGCCTGCTTGTCGGCCTCGATGAATGGCAGCAGATGCGCCACGGCCTGCTTCATCACGCGGGCGGATTTCACCACCTGCGGCAGGAACATCTTGCCGGCGCCGAACAGGTCGCCGACCACGTTCATGCCGGCCATCAGCGGGCCTTCGATCACATGCAGCGGGCGCTCGGATTCCAGTCGCGCGGCTTCGGTGTCCTCGACGATGAATTCGGTAATGCCCTGAACCAGCGCGTGACTCAGACGCTCGCTGACCGGCAGCTTGCGCCAGGTCAGGTCGACGACGCGTTCTTTCGCGCCACCTTTGACGTTTTCGGCAAAGCTCACCAGCCGCTCGGTCGAATCCTCGCGACGGTTCAGCAGCACGTCCTCGACGCGCTCCTTCAGCTCCGGGTCGAGGTTGGCATAGACGCCAAGCTGGCCGGCGTTGACGATGCCCATGTCCATGCCGGCCTGAATCGCGTGATACAGGAAAGCCGTGTGGATCGCCTCGCGCACCGCGTCGTTGCCGCGGAACGAGAAGCTCACGTTCGACACGCCGCCCGAGATATGGGTGTGCGGCAGGTTCTGGCGGATCCAGCGCGTGGCCTCGATGAAATCGACCGCGTAGTTGGCGTGCTCCTCGATGCCGGTGGCCACGGCAAAGATGTTGGGGTCGAAGATGATGTCCTCGGCCGGAAAGCCGACAGTCTCGGTCAGGAGCTTGTAGGCGCGGGCGCAGATTTCGGTCTTGCGGGCGTAAGTGTCGGCCTGGCCGACTTCATCGAAGGCCATCACGATGACCGCCGCGCCGTAGCGCAGGCACAGCTTGGCGCGCTCGATGAACTCGGCTTCGCCTTCCTTCATCGAGATCGAATTGACGATGCCCTTGCCCTGGATGCATTTCAGGCCCGCCTCGATCACGCTCCACTTCGACGAGTCGAGCATGATCGGTACGCGCGCGATGTCGGGTTCCGACGCGATCAGCAGCAGGAAGCGCACCATCGCCGCCTCGGCGTCGAGCATGCCTTCGTCCATGTTGATGTCGATGACCTGGGCGCCGTTTTCCACCTGCTGGCGCGCCACGTCGAGTGCCTTGTCGTATTCGCCATTCAAAATCAGGCGGGCAAAGGCCTTGGAGCCGGTGACGTTGGTGCGCTCACCGACGTTGACGAACAACGAGTCCTTGTCGACGTTGAACGGCTCCAGCCCGGACAGGCGCATCGCCGGCTCCAGTTTGGGCGGCACGCGCGGCGCAACGCCTTCGACCGCTTTTGCAATCGCCTCGATATGCGCGGGCGAGGTGCCGCAGCAACCGCCGACCACGTTGAGCAGGCCCGAGCGTGCCCACTCGCCAATGTGCACCGCCATTTCGGCACCGTTCATGTCGTATTCGCCAAAGGCGTTGGGCAGGCCGGCGTTGGGGTGGGCCGAGATGAAGGCATCGGCCTTGCCCGACAACTCGGCGACATACTGGCGCAGCAGGTCGGGGCCGAGCGCGCAGTTGAGACCGATGGATAAAGGCCGGGCATGGCGCACCGAATTCCAGAAGGCCTCGCCGGTCTGTCCCGACAGGGTGCGGCCGGAGGCGTCAGTGATGGTGCCGGAAATCATCACCGGCAGTCGCATCTTGTTGAGGTCGAAATATTCTTCAATGGCGAACAGCGCGGCCTTGGCGTTCAAGGTGTCGAAAATCGTCTCGACCATCAGGATGTCGGCGCCGCCCTTGACCAGGCCGTCGATCGCTTCCAGATACGCCACGCGCAGCTGGTCGAAGGTGACGTTGCGGAAGCCGGGGTCGTTGACATCGGGTGAAATGGTCGCGGTGCGCGAGGTGGGGCCGAGTACGCCGGCGACGAAGCGCGGCTTGTCCGGATTGGCGGCAGTGGCTTCATCAGCCGCCTCGCGTGCGAGCCGGGCGGCGGCAAAGTTGAGCTCGGCCACCAGGTCTTCCATGTGGTAATCCGCCATCGAAATCGAGGTGGCGTTGAAGCTGTTGGTCTCCAGAATGTCCGCGCCCGCCGCCAGATATTCGGCGTGGATGGCCTTGATGATGTGCGGTTGCGTCAGGCACAGCAGGTCGTTGTTGCCCTTGAGGTCGTGCGCGAAATCGGCAAAGCGCTCGCCCCGGTAATCGGCTTCCTCCAGCTTGTATGACTGGATCATCGTCCCCATCGCGCCGTCGAGGATCAGGATGCGCTGGGCAAGTTGGGCGTGCAGCAGGGCGGTGCGGGACATGGCAAGGTCGGACTGGGAAAACGCGCATTATATAAGGTGCACGGAACACTGGCCCGGACACGCGAGGCGGGTGCGGGATGAAACCACGTCATCCGGGACAGTTTCTCAACAGTTCAGCCATCAATTGCAGCCTGAATTCCGCGTGGTTGCGGATAAGGCAGCGGGCACGATGCTTGCCTCAAGATATCGAATAACAAATGAGGACGGTGCGATGGTTGCTGTGAAATGGTCGAAACTTCTTCTTGCGGGTGTGCTGTTTGTTCCCCTGGCTTATGCCGATTCGGCTGTGGAGGCCTCGCGTTATTACGAAGATGCGCTCAAACGTTATGAGCGTCATGATGATGCCGGCGCCATCATCCAGCTTAAAAATGCGCTCAAGGCGGATAACCGCATGCTGCCCGCGCTGGTGCTGATGGGACAGGCACATTTGCGGGCAGGCAATCCGGCTGCTGCCGAGCGGGTGCTTGCCGATGCGGAAAGGCTGGGCGCCGCGCGTGGACAGATCGCCACGCTCCAGGCACAGGCTTATCTGACCCAGGGCAAGACGCGACTCATGCTCGAAAAGTTTGGCGCCGATGGCCTGCCGCCCGATGCCCGCCTGGACATGTTGATGATGCGTGGGCAGGCGCAGCTCAACCTGAGTCAGCTCGATGCGGCGATGACATCGGCCAGGCAGGCCGCGCAGATCGCAGGCGGGTCGGCTCGTGCATTGGCGCTGCAGGCACGCATTCATCTGAACGCAGGACGCCCGCAGGATGCGCAAGCTGCGGTGCAGGAAGCATTGCGCGTATCGCCGCGCGACGCCGATGTAATCAACATGCAGGCGTCGATTCTGCATATGCGTGGAGAATTGGAAGCGGCGGCTCGCGAGTATGGCCGGGCATTGGACGTGCGGCCTGATTATCTCGATGCGCGTCTGGCGCGGGCGGGCATCCTGCTGGATTTGCAACGTGACAGTGAGCTCAAGCAAGATCTCGATTATCTGCAAAGCCATTTTGCATACGACCCGCGGGGCGCTTATCTGCGGGCGCTGTATTTCAGCCGACAGGGCGACGAGGCCCGCGCTCGTGCCGCGCTGCAGGAAGCGACGCGTACCCTGAGCCAGCTTGCCCCCGAGTTTCTTGCGGCCAGCGCTCAACTGCAATTGCTGGGCGGATTGGCACACCATGCCCTGGGTGAATTCGAGCGCGCCAAGACTTTTCTCGGCACGTATCTGGAAAAGCACCCGCGCGATGTGGGCGCCCGCAAACTGATGGGCAGTATTTATCTGGCTGAGCATCAGTACGACCGCGCCACCACCATGTTGCAGCCTGCGCTACGCGAGCAGCCCGATGATGCCAAGGTGCTGGCCATGCTGGGCGAAGCTGCCATGCGCCAGGGTAATCCCGGCAAGGCGGCGCGGCTTTTTCAGGAGGCCTCGGAGGCGCACAACAGCGCCGACATCCAGACAGGTCTCGGCGTCAGCCTGATAAGCGCCGGCCAGCAAGAGGCGGGATTCCAGGCGCTGATTCGTGCTTATGAGAAAGCGCCAGCCTCTACCCAGTCGGCGATTCCCTATGCGCTGGCACTCCTCAAGCGGGGTGATCCGCGCAAGGCAGGTACCGTGGTTGAGGGCATCATCAAGCGTGAACCCCAAAATGTCGCCATGCTGAACCTGCTGGGCATTACTCGCCTGGCCACGGGTGATCGCGCAGGTGCACGGGCAGCCTACGGCGCGGCGATCAAGGCGGCCCCCAGCTTTTACCCGGCGCACCTGAATTTGGCGCGTATCGACGAACTCGACAGGCAGACTGCTCGTGCGCATAAGCGTTATCTCGGCATCCTGAAAGTTGCCCCGGCGCATATTGATGCCATGCTCGAACTGGCCCGGCTGGAAGAGTCGCTGGGTCGACCCGCCGAGGCATTACGCTGGCTTGAAAAGGCACGCAGTGTGCGCAGCAAGGATATCCGTACCCATCTCGCACTCAGTGCTTTCTACCTGCGCCAGGGGCAGCCCCGGCAGGCACTGGATATCGCCAAGGACGCGCAGGCCCAGGCACCAGACAACCCCCATACCTTGCTGGCGCTGGTGCAATCGAATATCGCGGTTGGAAATGGCGATGCCGCCCGCAATTTGCTGCGCCATCTTGTACAGGTCGTGGCCTTCCAGCCCGAACGCCTGACCCAGGCCGCCACGCTGCAAGCCCAGGTGGGCGATAGGGAATCGGCATATTACGCGTTGAGCAAGGCGCTGTTGGCCGATTCGAACTATGTGCCCGCGCTGGCGCTTCAGGTGCGTCTGGATCTGCAAAGCGGCAAGACAGGTGAAGCCGAGAAACAGGCGCAAGCCTTGCTCGGCAAGCCCGGGGCGGCCGCTGAAGCCCAGCGATTGCTGGGTGAAATCCGCATGGCCCAGAAGCGCTACCCTGAAGCAATCGCCGCCTATCGCGAAGCCAGCGCCAGAAATCCCACCGAGGCCAGTGTGTTCGGGCTGTTTGATGCCTTGATGGCCTCAGGTCAGGCATCAGATGCAGCCACCCTGATGTCCGGATGGCGTGACAGCCATCCGCAAAGCCGTCTGGCCGCCCATGCCTTGGGTGAGGCCTGGCTGGCGTTGAAGGATGCCACGCGTGCGCGGGCGGTTTACACCGAACTGGTGCGTGTCGATCCCAAAGATGTGCGCGCGCACAACAATCTTGCCCATGTGCTGCTGCAACTGGGTGAGCCCGCCGCGCTCGTGCATGCCGAGAAGGCCCGTGCGCTCGCCCCCAACCAGCCGCAGGTCAACGACACGCTGGGTTGGGTGCTGGTGCAGCAGGGGCAGCTGGAAAAAGGCTTGCGCTATTTGCGCGAAGCGGCGTTGCGTGCGCCAGAAGACAAGGGTATCCAGAGCCATCTCAACGAAACTCTGGCGAGACTCAAGCGGCCTTGAAGCGTGTGTTGTCGGATTTTTTTACAAGACACGGCTGTTTTATTGGGCTTGTATTTGTAAGTCAATGAAATTAAATGGAATTTAAGTTATTGGCATCATGCTTGCTAGTAGTTCATCAAACAGTACTGTGACCTCACGGAATTAATACAATGAAAACCATTCGGAACATCGGCTCACTCTCGGCATTCGTGTGCTTAGCCTTGGCAAGTGGTGTGGCCAGCGCCGCAACATGGACCTACAGCAGTACATCGCCTGTCACAAATTCGGGCTTGTCCGCGACGGCAACGGCTTTTTCGGCGGCCAATAATTCGACCGCCACGATAGCGGCAACGACCGCTTATTACGGGGGTGGCCTGGGTGTAACGTCCAGCGGAGAAGTGACCACCTCCCCCCAGCACGCAATCGACAACAACGGCGTCATTGAAACCGTCATGATCTCCTTCTCCGATGGGGTGAGTGGCATCTCCAGTGCCGACAAGGTCAACCTCACATCGGTGACATTTGGTTGGGCCAGCGGGGATTCTGATTTCAGCGTTTATGCTTACACTGGGTCGGGTTCTACGCCTTCACCGTCAGGGTTGTCCTATGCGAGCTTGACCAGCAACGGCTGGACGCTGATTGGCCAATACAACGGCGGATCCTCGGCCGCCACCTACAATCTCAATACCGGCGTGTATTCAAGCAACTGGCTGATTGGCGCAAATAACGGTCTGGGCACAAGCAGGGATACAGGCGATGACTATTTCAAACTCGCCAGCGTGGCGGGCACGAAATGCCCGACCTCAGGAACGCTTCCCAATGGATGCGGAAATGGCGGTGGCACACCCGGCGGCGTTCCCGAGCCAGGCACCATCCTGCTGATGGGCGCAGGCTTGCTGGGTTTGACCCGCATGTCGCGTCGCAAAGCAGCCTGAGATTGCTGAGGTGCTCCAAAGCCCGCGCAAGCGGGCTTTTTTCATTGTGCCGTGTTGTCCCGGTAAGCTTGCTGCTATGGTGAAATCACGATGCCCCAGGAGTCTTGTATGAAGCACTTTAATCCGATCGAGGCTCACGCCTTCTTGCAGTCACATCCCGAAGCGGTATTTATCGACTGCCGGTCAGAAATCGAGTATCTGTTTGTCGGCCATCCAATAGGCGCGATCCATATCGCCTGGCAGGACGGCCCCGACTGGGATGTGAACCCGGATTTCCTTGGACACTCACGCAAGGCAGCATCCGTTAATCGCCCGGTGGTGCTGATCTGCCGTTCTGGACGGCGTTCGATGGAGGCAGGGCGCTATCTCGAGAAATACGGGTTTCCCGAGGTGTACAACGTGCAGCATGGCTTTGAAGGTGACATGGACGAAGCGCGTCACCGCTGCACGAAAAACGGCTGGCGCTTTGATGGCTTGCCGTGGGAGCAGACCTGAAACTGTTCGCGGACAAATACTCAGTTGAGCGTGACCCCGAGCCAGGCGCCGATAAACCAGGTTGCCAGTCCAGCAGCGCCGCCTATTGTCAACATACGCAAGCCGCTCATCAGGGCCTGGCGGCCGGTGAACAGGCTCATGCTGGCCCCAACAGCAAACAAGCCCAGGGCAGTCAGCGTGATGGATGCAGTCAGCGCATGATTGTGGCTCAGCAGGAAGGGCAGCAGCGGCAATGCCGCGCCGGCAGTAAAAGCCGAAAATGAAGAGATCGCCGCAACCCAGGGTGAGCCGAGCTCGTCCGGGTTGAGCCCCAGTTCTTCACGCGCCAGCGTATCCAGGGCGCGTTCCGGGTCCTGCATCAAGGTATTGGCTACCCGCCGCGCCTCGTCCAGCGGCATGCCCTTGGCAGCGTAAATCAGCGCCAGTTCGGCCGCCTCTTCTTCCGGGTACTCCTCCAGTTCGTCGCGTTCCAGCCCAATCTGGTACTCGAACATTTCGCGCTGCGAGCGCACCGAGACATATTCACCCGCCGCCATCGAGAACGCCCCTGCCAGCAATCCGGCCACGCCGGTCAGCACGATGATCGACGCTTCCTGCGACGCGCCGGCCACACCGTAAATCAGCGCGGCATTCGACACCAGCCCATCGTTGACGCCGAATACGCCTGCGCGCAAGGCATTGCCGGCGGCACCACTCTGGTGGCGTTTGCCGATGTCGTCAACGCGGGTGGGCATGGGGTGAGGCGGGTGCCGGGTATACAGCACCATGCCGCGTACTTTCATTGCCGCCAGGATGCCGCGCATGGCGCGCGGCTTGAACATGCGGGTGAGGCTGGCCACCACGCGGGTACGCAGTTCGGGGTGGAACGCGGTCGGTACCTGGCCGCCTTTCTTCATAATGATGGCCAGCCAGAGTTCCGCCTGCTCGTCGGCAGCCTGCGCCAGTTCATTGAACAGCGCTTCGCGTGGGGTGCCGCGTTCACATTCAGCCACCACGCGATACAGCCAGGCGGAACGCTTCTCTTCCTGCCAGGATTCGAACGGGTCGCTCATGCTGCCTGTCTCCGGTACTGAATCGCTTCGGCCAGGTGAACGTTGCTGATTGCATCGCAGCCCGCCAGGTCAGCCACGCTACGTGCCAGCTTGAGCACGCGGTGATAGGCGCGCGCAGACAGGTTGAGCTGTGCGATCGCTTTTTTGAGCAGGGTTTCGCCGGCCGTATCCAACTGACAGAATTGATCGATTTCCTGGGTCCCCAGTGCGGCATTGGGTTTACCCTGGCGTGCAATCTGGCGGTCGCGCGCAGCCTGTACACGGACGCGAATGGCTGCGCTGGGTTCGCCGGCGCTGGCCTGCATCAGTTCGTCCTCAGTTAGTGTGGGAACGCTGATCTGGATGTCGATGCGGTCGAGCAGCGGCCCGGAAATGCGTGCGCGGTAACGGGTAATCTGATCGGGGGTGTCGCGGCATGCCTGAGTGGGGTGGCCGAGGTAGCCACAGGGGCAGGGATTCATCGCAGCCACCAGTT
>JANJUT010000174.1 GCA_024710445.1 Thiobacillus sp. | reverse complement strand
ATGCGCGCCTTATTGCCCAGATGGCGGAATTGGTAGACGCGCACGGTTCAGGTCCGTGTGCCGCAAGGTGTGGAGGTTCGAGTCCTCTTCTGGGCACCAGTTGTAAGTAAAAAGCCGACCTCGTGTCGGCTTTTTACTTTTATAGCCTTAATGACAGGCATTACACCTCATAAGGGTGGCGGCGCACAATCGTCTCCACCCGATCCGGTCCGGTCGACACCACATCCACCGGCACCTCGCACAAGGCCTCCATCCGCTTCAGGTAGGTCTGCGCCTTCTGCGGCAGCTTGTCGAAATCCTGCACGCCGACCGTGGTATCGGTCCAGCCCGGCAGATCTTCGTAGATCGGCTCAACCTGGGCAATCGACTCCGCACCCACCGGCAGGATGTCGCACACCTCGCCGTCGATCTTGTAGCCGACGCACACGCGCACGGTTTCCAGCCCGTCCAGCACGTCCAGTTTGGTCACGCACAGACCCGACACGCCGTTGATCTGGATCGAGCGCTTGAGCGCCGCCGCATCGAACCAGCCGCAACGACGGGCCCGTCCGGTGGTGGCACCGACTTCATGCCCCTTCTCGCCGAGATACTGGCCGATGTCGTCAAACAGTTCGGTCGGGAACGGGCCGGAGCCGACACGCGTGGTGTAGGCCTTGGTGATACCCAGCACGTAGTGCAGCGAATTCGGCCCGACGCCGGCGCCGGTAGCCGCGCCACCGGCGGTACAGTTGGACGAGGTCACGAACGGGTAGGTGCCATGGTCGATGTCGAGCAGCGTACCCTGCGCGCCTTCAAACAGCAGGTTGCCGCCGGCCTTGTTGGCTTCGTAGAGGCTGCGCGGCACATCGGCGACCATCGGCTTCAGGCGTTCGGCCATGGCCATCATGCTGTCGAGCGTCTGGTTGAAATCGACCACTTCTGCCTTGTAATAATTTTTCAGCATGAAGTTGTGGTGATCGAGGACTTCGCCCAGCTTGGCAGCAAAGCGCTCGCGGTGGAACAGGTCCTGCAGGCGCAGGGCACGGCGCGCGACCTTGTCTTCGTACGTGGGGCCGATGCCGCGCCCGGTGGTGCCGATCTTGCCGGCGCCCTTGGCGATCTCACGTGCCTGATCGAGCGCAATGTGGTGCGGCATGATGAGCGGACAGGCTTCGCTGAGCTTGAGGCGGGTCGAAACGTCCACGCCGGCGGCCAGCAGCATGTCCATTTCTTCCAGCAGTGCCGTTGGCGACAGCACCACGCCGTTGCCGATATAGCAGGTGACGTTGTCCCGCAGAATGCCAGACGGGATCAGGTGCAACACGGTCTTCTTGCCCGCCACCACCAGCGTGTGGCCCGCATTGTGCCCCCCCTGGAAGCGCACCACGCCTTGTGCGCGATCAGTCAGCCAGTCGACGATTTTTCCCTTGCCTTCATCGCCCCACTGGGTGCCGATAACGACGACGTTTTTTGCTGCCATGGTGCAATCTCCTGTTATTGAGAATTCGAACTGACGATAGCCAGCTCGCGTAAATCCAGACTGAAACCGGTGGCCGGACGCGCCCGGCCAAAAACCCGCCCTACTTCGTCGTAGCGCCCGCCCTGCGCAATCGCATGACTGCGACCGCCGGCGTAGGCAGCAAACACGACACCGCTGTGATAGCCATAGCCCCGCAGTTCGGCCAGATCATAGGCAGTGTCGGTCTTGCCCAGGCCCTGGTCCAGCGCGTCCAGCGTATCCAGCGCGGCCTGCACTGCGGGCAACTGGGGCAGCCTCATCCGCGCTTCGACCAGCACGCTGCGATCACCGTACAACACCGGTAGCGCGGCAAAAGCCTCACGCAACGCGGCAGACAGGCCGGCTGTCAGCACGGCCACGGCACTGCTGTCCTTGGCCTGCAATGCGCCGAACAATTGATGCTCGACTTCGCCGCTCAAGCCGGCTTCATGCGCCAATGCGCGGTAAACCCCGACATGGCCGATATCCAGTTGCAACGCGTTCACGCCACATGCGGACAGACCCTGCAACATCAGCGTCAGAATTTCGAGATCCGCTTCGGCGCCGGCTTCGCCATACAACTCCGCACCGATCTGGATCGGTTCGCGCGAGCGGTGAAAGCCATCCGACTGGGTGTGCAGCACACTGCCGGCGTAGCACAGCCGGTTCACGGCATTGGCCGCCAGCAGATGAGCGTCGATGCGGGCTACCTGTGGCGTGATGTCCGCATGCACGCCCATCAGCCGGCCAGTCAATTGATCGACCAGCTTGAAGGTTTTGAGGTCGAGATCCGCACCGACACCGGTCAACAGCGAATCGACATACTCCATCAGCGGCGGAATCACCAGCTGGTAACCACGGCTGCGGAACAGATCGAGCAGTGCACGCCGCATGTCTTCCATGCGCCAGGCTTGTGGCGGCAGGACATCTTCTACATTTTCAGGGAGTAACCAGGCGGCCATCTCTATTCAACAATTCATCTCAACATCATCAACAAAAAAACGCCGCCCAGCATCGAGGCAGCGCCAATAAAACGCAACTGGCCGTCGGTGAGTTCCAGCATCCGGCGAAAGCCGTCACGCCAGATAGCGGGCGCGGCAAACGGCATGATCCCCTCAATCACCAGCAACAATCCGACTGCAGCCAGCCAGTCGAAACCGGTCATTGACCGCCAGCGGCACGCGGATTCTTCATGTATTTGAAGAAGTCGGCACTGGGGTCGAGCACCATCACGTCGCTCTTGCTTTTAAAGCTTTCGCGATAGGCCTGCATGCTGCGATAAAACGCATAAAACTCGGCATTCCGTCCATACGCCGAGGCATATAGTGCGGAAGCCCTGGCATCGCCCAGACCCTTGACGCTCTGGGCGTCGCGATAGGCTTCGGCAACAATCACATCCTTCTGCTTGTCGGCATCGGCCTTGATCTTTTCAGCTTCGGCCGCACCGGTCGAACGCAATTCGTTGGCGACCTGCTTGCGCTCCGCTTCCATCCGGCGATAGACGTTCTCTGACACGGTTTCCGGCAGATCAACCCGCTTGATCCGCACGTCCACCACCTGGATGCCAATCTTGCGCGCATCCTGGTCGGCCTTGGCACGGATGGTTTTCATGATCTCCTCACGGCGCCCCGAAACCACTTCATTGATGGTGCGCCGACCAAACTCGGCGCGAAGACCATCGTTGACGGTCTGATTCAGACGAATCTCCGCGCGTTTCTCATCGCCGCCTACCGACACGTAGTACTGTCGCGCATCGATCACGCGCCACTTGATGAACGAATCCACCAGCACGTTCTTCTTTTCCGAGGTGATGAAACGCTCAGGGTCACCCGCGTCCAGCGTCAGAATGCGGGTATCGAAGTAACGCACGTTTTGCACCATCGGCAGCTTGAAATACAGGCCGGGGCTTTTCTTCACCGACACCACTTCCCCGAGCTGGAACACCAGGGCATTTTGCCGCTGATCCACCGTATACATGCTGCTACTCAAGACAATCAGGCCGACCAACAGGACGATCACCAACGAACCGAGGCTCTTGTTCATGGCCGGTCCTCCCGCTCACGGTTACGGAAGGCATCGCGCGATCGGGTATCAACCGATCCAGGCGTGGCTACCGAAGGCTGCGCCAGGACTTCTGGCGCGCCGCTGTATGGCTGATTGACGATCTGCTGCAATTTATCGAGTGGCAGGTACAAGAGGCTGTTGCCGCCTTTCTGGTCCACCACCACTTTGCTGGTGTTGTTCATCACGGTCTGCATGGTGTCGAGATAAAGTCGCTGGCGCGTGACCTGCGGCGCTTTCTGATATTCGGTCAGGATCTGCACAAAACGAGCGGCTTCACCTTCCGCGTTGGCGATCACCGACAGTTTGTAACCCTCGGCTTCTTCCTTCAGGCGCGACGCCACACCACGCGCACGCGGCACCACATCGTTGAAATAGGCTTCGGCTTCATTCTTCAGACGCTCACGGTCCTGGCTCGCCTTTACCGCATCATCAAATGCAGCCTGAACCTGCTCGGGCGGCTGAATGTTCTGTAGCGTTACCTGGCTGACGCTGATGCCGGTGTTGTAGCGATCAAGAATCTGTTGCATCAATACCTTGGCGCGTGCCGCGATGTCATCGCGGCCTTCGTACAGCACGAAGTCCATCTTGTTCTTGCCGACAATTTCGCGCATCGCGGTCTCGGCCACCTGCAGCACCGTGTCTTCCGGCGCTCGGTTCACAAACAGAAACTCCACAGGGTTTTTCAGGATGTACTGCACGGCAAACTGCAGATCGATGATGTTTTCATCGTCCGTCAGCATCAACGACTCACGCAATACCTTGCTTTTAACATTGTTACGGTAGCCGATTTCCACTGTGCGCACTTGGTCGACGTTAACAATTTCGCGGGATTCGACCGGCCACGGTAAATGCCAATGCGGCCCCTCTGTAGTGGTCTCGATATATTTTCCAAAACGCAGCACGACACCGCGCTGACCGGTATCGACGATATAGAATCCGCTCGCCACCCACACCAGCACCAATGCGCCGATCAGCAGGCCCACCAGGTTGCCGCCACCCGGCACGCCGCTCGGAGACAAGCCATCTCCACCGCCGCCACCGCCGGAGTCCTTGTTGCCAAACATGCCATTGAGGCGCTGGTTGAAGCGCCGCCAGAGTTCGTCCAGGTCGGGCGGACCACTGTTCTTGCGGTTGTCTTTATTGCCCCATTGCGGGTCGTTCCAGGCCATATCGTTTATGTAGAGTGAGCAGTTGGTTGGGGAGATGATTCATCTGGCGCACCGGCTTCGTCCTGAGCCCGGTTGGCCAGCAGGATTTCCGACAGTGCATCGCGTAAAAGTTCAAGCCCCGCGCCGGTTTGCGCGGACACATACACGCTCTGCAGTTTACCATATTCATCACGCCCGACTCCCGGCGCAACACCCGTCAAATCAAGCTTGTTGTAGACACGAAGCTGCGGCGCGGCATCCGCGCCGATTTCCTGCAATACCTTGTCGACCGCCTCGATCTGGCGCTCTCGCCCGGGGCTGGCGGAATCGATCACGTGCAGCACCAGGTCGGCCTCGGCGGTCGCTTCCAGCGTGGCGCGAAAGGCTGCCACCAGATCATTCGGCAGATTGGTGATGAAACCGACCGTAACCGACAGCACCACCACGCCGCGTGCCGGCTCGCCCCCGGCTGATTACGCCAGGC
>JANJUT010000138.1 GCA_024710445.1 Thiobacillus sp. | reverse complement strand
CGCCAGCGAGGCCGACGCCATGCTGCATGTGCGCAACCTCGTGGTGCTGGAAGCCGGCGCCGAGGCGGTGCTGGTGGAGCACTACCGGGGCAGCCCCGGCCTCCCCTACTGGAACAACCCGGTCACCGAGATAAGACTAGGCGAAGGCGCACGGCTGACACACATCAAACTGAGCGAAGAAAGCGCTGCCGCCACCCACACCGGGCAGACAACGGTACGGCAGGCACGCGACAGCCGCTATCGCGCTCTGTCCATCAATCTTGGCGGCCTGCTGCTGCGTCACGATACCTGGGTGGATCTGAATGAACCCGGCGCCGAATGCCGGCTCGACGGCCTTTTCATTGCCGATGCACGGCGTCATATCGATCAGCACCTGCATGTCGAACACGCCGCGCCGCATACGACCAGCCGTCAGACCTGGCGCGGCATCGCTACCGGACGCGGGCGCGGGATTTTCGATTCGCGCGTGGTGGTGCAGCCGGGCGCACAAAAGGCCGATGCGCAGCAATCAAGCCGCAACCTGCTTCTGTCGCCGCACGCCGAAATCGACGTCAAGCCGCAACTGGAAATCCATACCGACGACGTTAAATGCAGCCACGGCGCAACCGTCGGCCAACTCGACGAAGCCCAGGTGTTCTATCTGCGCAGTCGCGGCATCGCTGCCGACACGGCACGCGCACTGCTGTTGCGTGGCTTCGCAGGAGAGGCGCTGGGACTGCTGAAGAACGCCGCCCTGTCCGACTGGCTGGAGCCGCATCTGGCCGTCGCGTTGCCCCTGCTGAACAAGGAACTCACCACATGAATACCGACCAACGCTCACTCTACGAAGAGGTCATCCTGGAACACAACCGCCACCCGCGGCATTACCCGAAGAATCCACGTGGCAGCACCCATCATGCGCGTGGTTTCAACCCGCTGTGCAACGACGAAATCCAGGTACATCTGAAACTGGCGGACGGCACGATTCAGGACATCGGCTTCGAGGGGGCCGGTTGCGCCATCTGCATGGCGTCTGCATCGCTGATGACCGAAGCAGTACTGGGCAAACCGCTGGATGAGGCCGTATCGCTGTTCCATCGCGTGCACGACATGCTGGCCGAGAATGCGCCATCCGAGGGCATCGGCAAGCTCCGCGTGCTGGAGGGCGTCCATGAATTCCCGATGCGGGTGAAATGCGCGTCCCTGCCCTGGCATACCCTGCAGGCCGCGCTCGAGCAGCACGGCGAAACGGTATGCACCGAAGGTCCATCGCCATTCTGTCCGCAACCTTCGCAGCCGTCTCCGCCACAATGAACCTCGTCCGTCTGGTTTCCGAAAAACGTGCCGAACACGGCCTGAAACGGAAGGTCATCGCCGCACTGAGCACGATTTACGATCCCGAACTGCCGGTCAATATCTATGACCTCGGTCTGATCTACGCGCTCGACGTCGATAGCGCCGGCCACGTCGAAATACAGATGACGCTCACCGCGCCCGGCTGCCCGGTCGCGCAAAGCTTTCCTGCGCAGGTCGAGCAGACCGTGGCGGCAGTGGAAGGCGTGGCCAGTGCCCACGTCGAAATTGTCTGGGACCCGCCGTGGGAACAAAGCCGCATGACCGAAGCGGCACGGTTGCAACTCGGGCTGGTGTGATGGATGACTGGATCAAGGTTGCACGCGTAGAAGAGATGCCGCCGGGCAGCCGGCGCGTAGTGAATGTCGATGGTGTTGCCGTGGCGGTGTTCAACCTCGATGGCGACTACTGCGCGATTGAAGACACCTGTACTCACGACGGCGGCGAACTGGCCAGTGGAGAATGGATTGGCGAAGAAATCGTCTGCCCACGTCACGGTGCGCGCTTCAACCTGCGCACCGGTGCAGTCACCGCGCCGCCGGCTTACAGCGCGGTGGCCTGCTTTCCGGTTCAGATTGCAGAAGGATGGGTGGAAGTGCGCGACGATCGCTGGGGCTGAATGTTGTTGTATCGTGAGCCACAGGCCTATGTGGGCTCAACCTCCAGCTTGGCAGTTTTATACATCTGAGGTGTCGGCTTCGCGGTAGGTATTCTTGCCATCGCGTTTCGCAACGTAAAGCGCCGTGTCTGCTTTCTTGAGCATATCTTCCAGTGTCTCTTTGCCAGCGCGGCATATCGCAATCCCGACTGATGCCCCGATGTGTGCGGTTCTCCCTTCGGCAAGCTGCATGGGCTGACACAGGCTATTCACCACACGGCTTGCGACTTCACGTACTGCCTCGGCATCATCGATCTGGCCCAGCACGATGACAAACTCGTCTCCACCAAAACGAGCGATCACATCCGATTCACGGAGCAGCAGCTTCATCCGCTCTGCCGATGTCACGAGCACCTGATCGCCCGCCGCATGACCATAACTATCGTTAACCGCCTTGAAGTCGTCCAGGTCGACGGCCAGAACAGCCATCAGTTTCCCTGAACGCTTCGCACTGGCGATCAGATGCTTTTCGCTTTCGTGCAGAGATCGCCGATTGGACAGGCCCGTTAGCGGATCACGAAGGCTGAGTTGCCGGATGGTCTGTTCGGCATGAATGCCTGCCCTGATCAGGCGGGTGGTTTCCCGGTACAGTCCGAGCAGCGCCAATCCGGTCCATAGTCCGGCTACTCCCAGCAGCAGCAGCGACAGATTCTGGTCACGAATCCGCGCTTTTTCGCGCGTTTCAAGCTGGTTCAACTCTTCCCGTCCAGTCTCGATCAGAATGCGATGGATCTGTTCAATGGCGGATTTATCGAACCCTCCCAACTCCCGTTCTGGCAGCGTAACATCGCCCCCTGTCAGCGCACGTTGCTGAAGCGCGCCGAATCCTGCCTCCAATGCCGATTGCAGTGCGGGTAAAGGTGCCAGTCGGGCAGCCTGGGCATCGTCAGTACTGATCAAGACGATCAGTTGCCCGGCACTGGGACACTGCGACTGGCGACAGATCAGGCTGGGGTCAAGATCGGCGGGGTTTCGCGACTCGGCGTATTTGCGTACCGCCGTGTCCAGATTGAGCAGGTAAGTACGCAGTGCGTCGATATGGCTGATGATCAGCCGTGTGTGATCCACCGAGCGAACGGCTTCTTCCGAGCGTTGGTGCTGGTAGAAAATCAGGGCGAACAGAATGATGATGATAAGGGCAAAGATCAGTGCGCCCTTATTGAGCACCCGCTTGAAGCCGGAAAAATCGGATCCCTCGATTTCGGTTTGCTCGCTTGTCGGTTCGTGCGCGTCTCTGAAAAATTCAGCCAGACTCATGGCACCTGCCACACGGGATCGTGGCGCCCGGATAAATCGACCATATAGCCACCGCGCGAGAGCACCCGCTGACCAGGTGTCATGCCCGCACGGCGATACAGCGGCAGATAGGGGGTGAGCGTAGAGGCATGCTCAAGCAGGTCCATGAAGTAGTCACGCGAGGCAAAGATTGACGTGTGTTTCGTACCCTCGGCAAAAGCGAGAATGGCAAAGTAGGCGAGCGCCTGGTGCCGTTCTTCGCGAATCTGCAGGCCACGTGCACTCGCCCAGGCGCGGAAGCGCTGCAGCGCCGAATCGGGCTCACCCGGCAGAGCAGTGAGGTGCACCACCCACGCGCGTTTCTGTACGGCGGCAGGTAATTCGTCCCACTTTGCGCCGAGCAGCGTCGAGGAGAGATACAGCGGCGGCACCTTCTTGTTTTGAGTCCTCAACTGAGCCGCCAGCCGCCGCACCCCTTCGGCCCTCAGCCACAGGACGATCGCACTTGCCGGTTCCTCGCTGGTCGGTTCCCCAAGCACGCGTGCAAGGACCGCCTCTGCGCCGGACTCAGGTCGCGCATCCAGCAGGCGCATGTGCCCGCCACGCCTTTCCAGGGCCCGCGCAAGTGCAGTGGCGGCTTCTCCGGTGGCAGAGCCTGCTCTGCCCTCCACTACGCCAACGACGTTGGCATGGCGTCCCTCGGCCGCGAGTGTGGCGGCAATGATCTCGGCCTCCAGCCGCACACCTCGAGAGTAGTACAGCGAATAGACGCCATCGTCAGCCGGCGGCAGATCGATGTCGGGCAATACGCAGGGTATCTGCTCGGCTTCGCAAAAATCGTGGATCGGCTGCCACGACCGCGAGCCAAGGCCGCCAACCAGTGCAAACGGAGGGCGCTCGCGGTAATGCGCATCGAGTTGCGCGCGCCAGGTTTCGGGTGGGCCGCCGAGCCGCCATACCTCGAGCGACCACTCACGGTACGTTTCCTTGAACTGGCCGGGAAAGTGCCCGCCCCGCAGACGCTGCGGTCCACTGCGGTTGCGAGCGGCGACGAAGGTTTTGAGTACGTCGAGCATCGCGCGTTCCGCATCGCTGGCAACCTCTCCGGCAATGATCGTCGCAATACGCAGACTGTCGGGGGTGACCCCCGGCGACGGTACCGCGCCAAGCTGGTGCAGGTAGGCGGTAAGTGCCGCGAGGTCGCGCGCATCGAATTGATAGCGCGGCATCAACGGATCGATCGGCCGGCCGGCGGAGTCGATGCCCTCGCGAAGCGCACGCGCCAGTGTACTGTCGGTGTATGCCGGACGGCGGCGCTGCGCGTCGGCGGCAAACAGCAGCGGCCCGGCGATCGCAGCGGGTATGCGGCCACCCTCGATCGCACCCATGCCGCTGCGCCCGTGGCAACTCTGACAGGCCACCTGCGTACCAAGTACCGGCACATCGCCCTGTACCAGGGCCTTGACCGGCTGGCCGGACGCCATCCGGCCCTCACTGTAGAGCAACCTGCCTGCAGCAACCAGATCATGCACGGACGCATTAATGGCCGACTGCTGGGCGACCGCCGTACCGGCGAACATCAATGCGAATAACGCTGCGGCCACGCTCCTGCGCAGCAAACCGAATCTCGATAAAGATTCCGCGCTCACCCGCTCAGTGGATCACGGCTCGCGCCTGCTCGGCGAGCTCGGACGCGCTACCCAAGCCCTCGAGCCGCACCCAGTTGGCATCGTCCTGCCGACGCACCAGCGTGATCGGCCGGTGACTCGTGATCGAACCACTCCAGGCATCGAAGGCACGCAACACGCGCTCCACGTCGCCAGGGCTGCCGGTGAGGAAGCGCCAGTTCGACGGTACCTCGAAGCGCTCGGCGTATTTGGCCAATACCGCCGGGGTATCGTGCTCGGGGTCGATGGTGATCGACACCAGATTGATACGCCCGGCATCAGGACCCAGCTCCCGAATCATCTGGGAAAAGGTGGCCGTCATCACCGGGCAGATCGTGGTGCAGGTCGTGAAGATGAAATTAACCGCCAGCGGCCCGGATGCCTCCTGCAACTCGCTCATCGGGACCGCACGGCCCGCCTGGTCGCGCAGCGTCAATTCGGGCAGCGTGTACGGATGCTGTGAAACCTGGAAAGGACTGGGTTTGGCCATCATCGCCGCGTGCTGGCTGTGATCCATTGCCGCAGCGTGGTGGTCGTGGTGATGCTCCGTGGCCATGACGGGCATCAGCGCATCTGCCGCCATAACTGAAGCCGTCGCGATACTGCCGGCCATAATCAGGAAGTAGCTGACTTTGAGCATTAACGAGTGTGTCATGATCATTTCCCATTTCTGGCGATAGTCGGGACCGCGACCGGCATCGCGAAGCGTGCGTCAGCAAGCGGCGGATTGACCCGTACGCTCTGCACGGTGAAGGGGTGAAGGTTCTTCTCCCCCTCGGTGCGCGTTTCCAGACGATGTGCGATCAGCAGACCGTCCGTGGCCTGCCAGTCATGATAGAAAGTCTCGACGACCCGATCGCGCTTGCGCAGCCTGCGCAGCGCCTCGACCTTGACTTCGAGCCCGCTCTTGGCGTCGAGATACACCCAGCGCACTGACCCGCCAGGCAAGGTCACTTTGAGCTTGAACGCATCCTGCCCCAGCACCAGCTCGCTTCCAAGCAGTTCCACCTTGTGCCCCCGCCTGGCGTAGTCGAACAACAGCCCGTAGAGGTCGGCCGTATCCGCAGCCACGCTCAGTTCCGCTTCAGTCATCGGCTCGGCGGTGGTGCGTCCAAGGAATGGTGCAAGCTTCCAGCCCGCCTTGCCGTCGAAGGTCTGCACGGAGGTCTCGCCGTCGAACACAAACTCCAGGCGCATCTTGTCGGGCCGTTTCTGCTCGAGCACGTAGGGCACGCTCATCCCCTTGCCCACATCCATGCGACCGCTGAGCTGGAGCGAAGACACGGCCTGCCAGGCCGCGGCGCCGCCGCGTGCGGCGGTGTTTTTGGCCACCAGTTCGTCCACCGTCTCGGCGAACCCCAAGGCTGGCAGACACAAGGCAAACGCTGTTGCCGTGATCATGGTTCTCAACAGGTTGGTTAGTCTGGCATCGCTGTGGTGCGAGCCCTCGCTCGGCATGATATTCATCCTGATTCTCCTCATGGTCAGCTTCTACTTGACGACAGCCCCTTCAAGGCGGAACGCGCCGATCTCGATGTTCACGTGCTCGCCCGGCTTCACCAGTTTTCCGGGGTTGGCGAAATACATCCAGTACGTGTGCCCGGCCAGCGGCGGATTCGAGTTGCGCAGCGCGCCGGTCTTGGCCGGCGTGGGTACGATCAGCCTGGTTCCCGACTCGGCATGGGTCAACAGCGGCTTGGTACGGCGCTCGAACAGCGGCTTCGCCTTCTCGGCGTCCAGCACCCTGTAGCGAAACTCCAGCATGTAGCCGGCTGCGGTCTGACGCACGTACATCGGCTCGATCCCCCACTGCCGCTTCATCAATGTGTTCTCGCGCGGGTGGTGCCCCTGCTCGGACGGAGCGATCGAGGCAACACGATCCACGGCCTGCCCCTCGGACGCCCATGCCGCGGGTGCGAGTCCAAAGACACCGATCAGGGCGAGGCCGCCCGCGAAAAGACTTGCGGGTGACCCGCGCCCCGGCTGAGCAAGCTGCTGATACGAGTTCAGTATCGAGTTCACAAAAGGTTCTCGATCATCGGCCGGTGAGAACCAGTGTCTGCGTCACACTGCTGGTTCCGTTGTGGGGAGCCATCAACGTTCCTGTACGCAAGCTGTTGTTCGCAGGTGCGTTAAACCTGACGATGACCGTACAGGTGCCGCCACCCGATAGCGTGGCCCCGGAACAGGTGTCGGCGCCTTTGCTATATGCGGTGTTGAGAATACCCGTGACAGTCAAGGTCCCGAAGGTCACCGGCGCACTTCCTTCAACCGTCACGGTCAAAGTGCTTGTGACCAGCCCGCTCTGATTGCCGAAAGCCAGACTCCCGCCGCCAGGAAGGCTTAAGAGCGTTCCCGGAGCGGTGGCCGACGTGAACGCCACCTGCCGTACACCGGTTCCGGAAAGGTTCACGGTCTGCGGGCTACCCGTGGCGTTGCTGGTAACCGTAAACGAGCCGTTGTTGGTAACGGGGAGGAGCGGCTGCGTATAGGTCACGGTAAACGTGCAGGTGCCGCCTGCAGTCACCGTCGTGCCCGAGCAGGTGTCGGCGGTCTTCACGAAAGGTGCCGCCGGGCTGGTCGAGGAGACGAACGTGACCGGACCACCCGAAACCGTCGCGGTGATCGTCCGCGTTTCTGTCGTCAGGAATACAACGTTCCCGAACGCGCCCGACGGGCTGAACGCTACCGTGCCAGGCGTTGGCGCGGCCTGCATCACCTCGTCGGCGCCGCGATCCACACTACCTCCCTGAGGCCGCGCTTCATTGTCGAAGTCGTGGTCCGGGGCATCCGTGGCGATGCCATTGTCCAACCCGGACGAGCCGGCACCGATGTGGTGATTCCAGGCCGGCCCGCTCGGATCATTGGCGTTCCAGGCAGTCACCAGCGGACCAAAGCGCACGTCAATCCAGGCGTTGCCCCCCTCGTCCAGCGCGGGCAGTGCTGCCATCGGCCCGGGGATGGCCACGAGGGTTCGACCGCCGTTGCAGTAGGGCTTCACCAGGTTGGGGTCGCCCGAGGTGTTACTGGCATCGTAGCCGGTGGTGTCGGTCAAAACCGAGGACACCGGGCTGAGCGTAAAGCCGCCACCGAGAACGCCGAGATCCCAGTAGGTCGCACCCGGGAGGCACTCGCCCACTGTGGTCTGGCTGAGACTCGGCACGAGCCCGGCCGTGGCCGGTACCACGCCCGTGTCCACTTCGTAGTGGAAGGAGCGGTTCTGCCACACGATGTTGTTCGACAGCCTCGGGTTCGAGAAGTCCCGCACGGCGTTGAACTGCGGCGGATTGGGAATCGCGTCAGTCAGCGCCGGGCTGTGGGGCTCCGAGGCGATACCCGCTGGCTGGCTCACCGAGAGGTTCGGGTTCCCGGTGGAGAACGTCGCGGCGACCGTCGCCGTGCTGTCATTGTGCACGATCGTGTTGTTGGCGATAAGGCTGCGCACCGTGTCCTGCAGCGACACCCCTGCGCCCGACCAACCGGCCACGTTGTTGACGATCATGTTATTGGTGAGCGTCACGTTGTGCCAACTGTTGACGTTTGCGTTGCTAATGTCGAGGCCGTTGACAAACTGAGTACGAATTCCGCCGCCGTGTCCCGCGCCGGCGTGGTTGCCCTGAATCAGGTTGGCGTCCACGGTGACCGAGCCCGCGCCGAAGGTAAGGCCGGCTACAGCCGGCTCGCCTGCAATAAACAGCCCGCCGCCAGACACTGTTGTCGCTTGATTGAATGTCTGGTTAAAAACGATGCGGTTGTTCGCAATCACGCCTCCATCGCTCAGGCCGAGGTGGCCGATGCCGCCGCCGTCTCCGGTCGTGAAATTCCCACACACGAAGTTGTGGCTCACGTTGTACCCGTCGGTGCCCGTGGCGATCGACAGACCGCCGCCGGCTCCGCCCAGACCGCCGTTCTGGGTAATGGCGTTGTGGTGGATATTCACCCTGGTGTTGAATTCGAAGCGGCCATTAGGGGGATTCTGATCGTCTGCGGTCAGCTCGAGGAACGGCCGGCCGATACGGATACCGCCGTGATACGAGCCGTTGTTGCCAAACACGTGATTGTTGGCGATCTCGAGACGGTCAGCATAGCCGTTGACAAAGATGCCGCCCCCGACGTCGCCACCAGTGATCGAGAAGCCGTCGATGCGCGACGGGCCCCGGCGGAGGAAACTGTTTGCCGGCGATGTTCCCGTACCTGGATCGTAGATGCCCACGACCGTGATGGCCGCACCTTCCTCGGTGTTGAATCCAGCCGCGCCATCGGGCTGGCTGGGCAGAGCGTTCACCACCTGGGTGCAGCCCACGCCAATTCCGAACAGGCAGTCCATCTTGGTACGCCATGCCACGAGCGACTCGACCGGACGTTTGACGGCATTGATGAAGGTCGAGCCGGCGCCGGCACCCTGCAGGCGCACGGGCTTCCACATGATGACCGACTCGTTGTATGCACCCGGGGCAACCAGAATCAGTGCGCCCGGCGAAGCGGCATCGATCGCCGCCTGGATGGTCGGCTGGTCCGCCGGCACGCGGATCGGCATCTCATTGGCGGAAACGGTAACCGTCACAGCGTGCTCGGTGGCGTTGCCATTGTCGCGGGTAACGACCAACTCACCAGTCGAAACCCCTGCCGGCAGCGATGCAGTAATCGTGTCGGCATCCCAGCTCGTGATGGTGAGCGATACGCCACCGATGGTGACGCTGCTGCCCGGTCCCTGGGTTCCGAACCCGAAGTCACGCAGGATGGTCGTCTGCGCGGCGGAACCGGTCGCGAGCGGTCCCTCGTAGGCCGGATTCGGAACCGGAACTGCCACACCGCGGGAGCGGATGGTGAGCGTCCCGGCCGGGGCCACCAGGGGCCCCGTGTTGAGGCCGGCGCCGTCCACCTGCCGGATCACCGGCGTCCCTTGGTCGGGTGCGCAATACGGTGCGTTGTATCCAGAGGCGAAGGCCGACACCGGCAGCACCGGTGTGTCCAGATAGGTGGTCGTCCCCGGCATGTACTGGAACGTATAGCAGAAGTTGCTGTACGCGGGGTTGTACTGCGGATCGATGATCGTCTGACCCTCGGTAGGCGAACCCGCTCGTGTATCCACGATCGGTCCCGGGTCGTTCATGCAGGTCATGTGCATCGCCGGCGAGTAGCCGCTCGGCGACGGCATGTTCGCTGTGAAGGTCGATGGCACGAGCGCGTTCATGCGGCCCCACTGGTCGGAGTAGAGGCGCGAGATCTCGCGGCCCAGGTGATCACGCACCGAGATGGGCACGAAGGGCGGTGCCCACTTCTCACCGAACTGCGGCGAGTAGGGGCTGAACTCCTGAGCCAGGTCGTCAAGTATCATGCCGGCGAAGTGGCCGGCGATCGGTGCACCGGTGAAGAGGAAAAAGTCAGCTGCCGCCTGCCCCTGATCGGAAAGGACGACCTGCTTGCGGTCGCACAGCGGCCGCAGGGCACCCGCGAAGGGTGCGTCGGCCGCCGCCGACGGGAACAGGCTCAGGATCGGGGGCACCTCACGCACAGTCCCCACGCACGGCGGCTGGGCGAGCCCGGGCTCGGGAGCCTGCGCCGCTATGATGGTTGCCGGATCGGGCACGATATTGACCACTGCACCACCTGGCAACGTTACGAACGTCGAGGCGTAGCCGTCGCCGAAGCTGACGTTGACGTCTTCCTCCTTGAGGAAATCGTAGCCGGGCGGAGGCACGACCTCCACTACGTACTTGCCTGCCGGAATGTTATTGAATGCGTAGCCGCCGTCAAACACCGCAGGACGAACCTGGTTGAAGTTGCGCAGGCCGTCGTAGCACTTGTCCACGGGCGAAACAGCCCCGAGTGTGGGATCGACGATCGGATCGCTGGGGTCCTGGCCGGGACACTCCGTCGGCAGAGCGTCATCCCAGCTGTCGGTCTGGACTTCCTGCACCAGGGCGAGGGCCGTCCCGCCGCCATCCTTGGCCACCTCGCGGTAGAGGCGCACCTTGACGCGCGGGATGCCCGGTTCCCAAGGCTCACCGACAGCGAGCCGCGGGTCGCTCTCGGCGCGGGTCGAAGCGTAATAAACAATTCCCGAAATACCGCCGTTCTCACCGGCTGCGTAGGGAGCCTTGCCCCAGTCAAAGACGCTGGTCTGGCCGAGGAAGCCCTGCACGCCCTGGGTCAGGACGGGTCCAGTCTCGGTGCGCGTCGTCGTACCGTCGGCCTGGACCTGCGGGTTGAGGATGAAACCGGTCCCGGTCACGTCACCGCCGCCGTCAACGGTTACGGTGACACCGGTCGCCTTGAAGCGCGTGTAATCCACCTCTGCCACCTGCCAGTGGAAGAACGGGAACATCTGGTCGAAGGGAACGAACCCCTCGGTATCCGTGGGAAAGGACTGGTAGACGGTGCCGTCGCGCCAGCGCAGGTTGATCGCCTGTTCCGGAAGCGGCGCCTCGCCAGGGTCGCGCACGCCGTTCTGGTTGGTATCCAGGAACACGTTATGCTCCATCCGCGAGAACCAATTAAAGACGGGCACGTTGCCAAGGGCCACTACTGTCCCCGCCGTCCCACCGGATACCGACACCCCACGATAGGCGATGATCTGGTCGAGATAGCTGTCCCAGACCACGAGTTGGTACTCACCGTTAGGTACGTTGGGGATCTCGAAGCTGGCGGTGCCGTCAGGGTTGAGCGTGGCTTGCACGGCGGCGAAATTAGGGCCAATGCCGCCCACGGAGTTGAGACCGACCCAGGCTCGGGTGTGCGCGAGCGCATCATAAGTAGTGCTGTCCCACAGCGCCTGGTCGGGTGGGCGCGCCATGTGAAGGTTGGTGACATTTCCAGTGACGGTGTTTGGACCGCCCGGGTTGGCCGCCGCCGTCCGCTCGGGACTCACGAAGCCTACAAACACGTGCCAGCTGACAGGGCCGAACTCCGAGAAGAAGGGTGGTTCACCCGCCTTCACCCAGGCATCGGTCACCCGCGTGCCTTCGATGGTCGTAGTCTGCAGCCAATGCGTAGCACTTCCCAGCGGGGGGGTGGCGGTGATGCCGTACTTGCCCGGGAAGAGGTTCTTGATGAGCACCTGGCCCACGATACCCGCCACCTGGTTTGCCGGCGTGTCAGGGCAGCTGAGGATGACTCCCGGGAGGGGCGTCGAAGCGCCAAAGCAGTTCCACGGAGGTCCACCGAGGGCATTCGTCAGCGGATTGCCGTCAGCGTCCTGGCTCATCACACCGGCTGAGATACCGTAGCGTCCGCCGGCGTCCTCGAGGGTGATCTGGAAGCCGCCAAGACCCACCTCGCCGCCTGAAACAGCGGCATTGGTCGGGGCGTTGTCCTCGAACACAAAGATGCTGATCTGCGCGTAGGGCAGCGGCTCATTGTTCACGTTAACGGTCAGCGCCTTATTGGCGGTGCTGGGCGGGATGCGGGTGCCACCTACCGTGTGACCGACACGATAGCCAGTATTGTCTTCGTCCACCGCGTCATGGGGCAGGATCGAAACGTAATAATGCTTGGTCGGGTCGAGCGCGAGCTGGTTGAACGGTGTTTCAGGGTCACAGTAGGGGATGGTTACCCCACCGCCCACATTCTGTACGCTGCCGGTGCCCACACAGCCCTGGGCCACGACCGGCATGTAGCTGCGGTGGAAGTTGGTCGCCAGCGTGTCTTTAGGCGGGGGCACGAGGTTCGGGTCCGGCTGCCACGTGGTGTCCTCTTCGACCAGCCAGCGGTATTGCGTCACCGGGGTGCCGGCGGGGTCCTGTACGTTCAGGGTGATGTTGGCGACCGGATTGACGGTCAACGTCACCATCACGGAGACGCTTGACAGCGTACCGTCGGTAGCGTGGTAGGAGAACGTGGTGGCGATGCCACCCGTGTAGGTAAACGAGCCATCGCCATTCAGTGTGAGCCCGGGCGGGGCGGTTCCGTCAATCACTGCCGTCAGCGTATCGCCGTCCGGATCCGAGTCGTTGCCCAGGACACCGTGGGCCGCATCGACCGTGATGGTCGTCCCGATGGTATTGACGTAGGGTCCGTCGTCGGCTGCCACAGGGGCGTCGTTCACGGAAGTCACATTGAGCATGGCTTGGGCGGGGTAGCTGTTCCCACCCAGGCTGGCACTGTAGGTGAAGCCATCGCTACCCGAGAAGGCTGCATTCGGTGTGTAGTTGAAGGTACCGTCAGCATTCAGCACGAGCGTGCCGTTGGCCGGTCCGGTCACCACGGATACCGTCGCGCCCGCAAGCCCGACGTCGTTGGCGAGCACCCCAGGAGTGGCGGCGTACGGCGCCGCGTTCTCGGGGACCGAATAGGTGTCGTTGACGGCATAGATGGACGGCGGCACAGGCGGCGTGGAACCGGTGCCAATTTGCAGTTTTGCGATCATCCCGCCGGCCGGCAGCTCGTCGTGGCTGCTGGCAGGCATGCGGTCGAACAGCGTGTAGGTTGCGTTTCCGGCAGGCATGGTGACCAGGATATCGAGTGTCTTGCTCGCGGGCAGGAGCGTCTCACCCTGTTGCCTGGTGAGGCCAGGATAAGCATTGCCGTCCTCTGCGACCTGCCCCATATCGAGGCCAACGATGGTTGGCGTGTGAGAGCGCAGGCCGGCGTTGAGCAGGCGCAGCAGTACGCTTCCCGGTGCTGCAATCTGCAGTGGGGCCGGGGCCGTCATCTTGTCGTAGGGTTCGCCGTTCACCAGGAAGTAGACCGGGTTGTACTCCACCGTACAGGGGAAGCCGATCGTCGCGTTCGTGACGTAGTCGGCGAGCGAGACGCACGTGTTCCCCGGCGCGCCCAGCGACGCGGCTAATGCTGCGGCGGCGCGCTGGTTCTGCAGCGGGTCGATTTCACTGAACAGCAGTGTGGCGTCGGCATTGTAGCAGCTGTTGGCGCCGTAGGCAGCTTGCTGACCTGTCGTTGTACACGCGGCGACGCCGGGCGTCGGGACGACCAGCGCCCCGTAGAGGCCCATGGGCACCTGGATCGATGGCTGGGTGCCACTCTGATAAAGGTAGGTGCCGGGACGCAAGTTGCTGAAGGTGTAGACCTGCTGGTCGCCTGAGCGCGCCGTCTCGTTTGTGAACGACTGCACGCGCGGTCTTCCTCGCGAGTCAGTAGCCATGACCGGGTTGCCGCCGCCTGCCTGGCCAGGAATCACGATTGAGGTCGGCGTACGCAGTACGTTCCGGAGGTGAACCGTGAGGCCGGGACCGGTCCCAGCGGCATACGCTACCGCAGGAACCGCCGTGATGTCCTTGACACGCAAGGCTGCACCCAAATTCTTGATCGCGAGCACGGTGCCGCTCGCGGCTCCTGTGATGTGGTAAGTGAACCAGGCACCGTTGATGCCGCCCGCATTCTCGTGCGTGGTCGGCAACGACGCCAGCGGTCCCTGCACCGGAGTAACGGTGACGGGGTTGCCATCGAGGGTCACCGCAACGGTGCCCATACTGCCATTGCTGGACCAGACCGAAAAACCCTGTGGAATGACAGTGCTCGCGTAAGTGAACACAGCTGTTTGATTGGTACCGACGTTTGCGTTATTGACGCCAATTCCCAGTCTGGTGCGAAAGACACTGGCAGCGGGGCTCCCATTGCCCAGCAGGCCGCTGATCGTGACGCCCGGATTGCCCGGATCGCTTAGTGTTGCGCCAGATCCATCCGCTTGGATGCCGAAATTGATCGTGTGGGGATTGAGCTGCGGACCCGGCGCGTCTTGACTTGCTGCAGCCTGACCGCAATTTACAAAACCTTCCCTGCACCATTGGAAGCCCCACATCGGGACTGTGACGGTGCCACCGATACCGTCTGGCAACGACTTATCGAAGGTCTGCGCCTGGAGGTAGACGTCGGCGGCGGATGCGATACCCGCGCTGAGGAAAACGCTCACGACCGCTAATCTGGTGGTCCGCAGGATAGTCTTCAGGAATGTTGATTTCATAGTTCTTCTCCCTCACTTCATTCGACGATCAGCACACCGGGCGCTTCGATGATCAGCATGGTCATCATCCCGCCGGGGAATACGTCGTTATTCACCATCTCGCGCTCGGTGTGCGAGTGCCACATGTAGGCATACCCGGCATCCGGGTTGAGCCCGCCCTCGCCTGGGGGCAGGCTGCCAAGCGCGCCGAGGTAAGGACTACCGCTATAGAAGCCGCCGAATGCCAGCACACTCAGGTCGGGCAGGTTGACGGGAATCGGCCTGCCGTGGTCGGCGGCCCACTCGTTCGGCTCCAGCGCATCGGTCGGCGCGTGACCGTAGATATCCCAGCCCAGATCCTTGCCGGTCCACTCGAAAATCGCGTCGACCGTTCCGCCCGGCACCGATGGAATGGTGAACAGCAGCGGTCCCGCGAGCTGGTTCGCGTCGGTGGCGCTCAACAGCAATCGGCCGTCGCGGGCCAGCACCCGTACATGGTTGCCATGAGTGTGGAAGGGATGCATGTCGCGCCCCGCCCCCACCACCCGTAACAGCAGGCGCTCGCCTGGATGCATGCGCGTCATCGCGTTGTAGGGTTGCGACGGCAGCAGCGGATCGCCCGCTGCGGCCATGGTGTCCGGCGCTGCGCGCCCATTGAGCAGCCAGTACTCCGGGTGAAACGGACCATCGCCGACGTCGATCGGACCTGGGCCCGATGCCTGCTGCTCCGCCGCGCGATGGACATCGAGATCCACTTCGCTCAGCAGGTACAGGTACTCGCGGTCAAAGCAGGTTGCCGCGTGGTTATAGGCAGTATGGGCAGCATCGACACATCCGGTAGCCGCTGCCGACGGCCGCACGATAAGCGCGCCATAGAGACCCATTTCAACCTGCAGGTCTGGCCGCGTGCCACTGTGATACTGGTAGGTGCCGGGTTCGCCAGCCGTGAAGGTGTATGTGACCGTTCCACCAGGCTGGGCTTCCTGAGTCAGCAGACCCGGGACGCCGGTGTTGGGCATTGCGGTGACCTGGTGCCCCGGGAACACGATCGAGACGTTGCCCGCGGCTGCAGGCAGATTGTTGGCGAGCGTCACCGTCACGGTTTGCCCGGCGGTCACGATCAAGGTCGGGCCCGGCAGTTGCATCTGCGAGCCAGTGGCGTACCCCCACGAGTAGACAGATCCGCCATCGGCGATCGAGATATAGCCCGCTCTTGCCGTGAGGGAGAAACTGGTTCCAGTCTCGCCAGTGATTGCGGCGCGCGCAACTGCAGGCACCAGCAGCACCGCAAGCGCAGCGGCGACCGAGAACCACCTGGCGACACCTGCGCTGAATTTGTTGGGTTCAGATCTGGTCATTGCCACTCTCCTTAATTGACCCGAATCTCGGTCATCATGCCGCCGAAGTTTTCGGCGTCATTGACCAGCCGGTCGAGGTTTTTGGTGTAGACGAAGTAGGTGCCTGCCGTCGCCGGGGCAGTGACGATCACGTCGGCCGACTGACCCCCGCCAAGGGTGAGCGAGTTGGTCTTGTAGTACAGGTTATTGCCCGCACCGTCGCGCAGCAGCCGCGCGTCGAGCCCAACCACTTCCATTGGCAGGCCATTGGTACCCAGCGTGTAGAACTGGGTCACGCTCAGGTTGGAGATGCGCAGCAGGATGCGCTGGCCAGGTGCCGCCGTGATCAGACTGGATACGGGCTGCGAGGCCTGCGTATTGCCGAGCGGGTCTACCGTGGTGAGCACGGCCGGGTTGGCGGTGTCGGGGTAGCCGCGCCCGTTCAGCAGGAAATAGCGGTCGCGCATGCCGGCAAACGGCAGCGGCTGGACATTGAAGCTGGCATCGTGGAAGTCAGGGTCGAAGGAGCCGATCTGGATCGGATACTCGACGTCGTAGCGGGTCGAGCCGTCGCCATCGTTGTAGGCGTAGGTATTGCCGGCCGCATGGATCCATGTTCCCAGCACGGTTCCCGCTGGAAGTTTATTCTGTCGCGGACGTACGTAGAGATTGCCGAGCATCCCCATCTGCATGTGTTCGGCAGCCTCGACGTGACAGTGGTACATGTAGGTGCCAGCATCCTTGGCCTGGTAGTAATAGGTCAGCGTCGCCCCCATGGCGATCGAAATCGAGGCATCTGGGACACCATCGAAAATCGCTGCAGCCTCCGGGAAGCCGTGCCAGTGGACAGTGTGCGGATCGAACAGGTCGGGCCGCATGGCCATGCCGACGTTGGTCAGTGAAAGAAACAACTCGTCATCTTCGTCCACCGAGATCGTCGGCGCCGGTGCGTTGGCGGCCAGCATGCCCTGCGCCATGACCTGACCGGGATTGGGCTGGGCGCCGCCCGGGAGCGGATCGCCCCCTGGAAGCTTGGCGAAGCTGAAAATATAGAGCGGCTTGCCAGCGCCAGTGCCCTGATAATCGTCAGCCATCGTCACCATGCCATCGCCCGCCACCAGGTGGCCGCACTTGATGCCGCCGGCTCCTGCTGTCGGATGCAGCAATGTGGTTTCAGGGCACTGCACGTTGATGCTGCTCTGCTGCGCGCCCGCGGGGAGGGACACCAACAATATTGAGATCGCTGCCGCAATCAACCCGCTGGCCATGAGCAACGAAAGCAATGATTGATCCGTCATGGACACACCGCTGAATGGTCTCAAAATATCGGCTTTCATAACGCCCTCCTCTGCTTGCATTGCATCAACGCAGCTGAAAAATCCGTGCTGGCCATCACGCTCATACGGGAACGTGCTTTCGAGAACCAAGCTTAGAGAATCTGCGACAAAACAACACGGGGGCGAAACCCGCACTCACGTGCCATCGACCCTGCATATGACGGGGGGTGTTTACTGTAGGAAAACCAGGTGGGCAGATCAGAACAACTGGAAATGCAGCCGGCGTCTCCGGCTTTTGTTCAGCATGCGAACCGTGTCGGCCCGGTCTGCCGGACGAATGCTGCCATTATCTTCAAGACATCTTCAAAACTGGCAGAAGACCGGATTGAGATTGCATTCCATGAGGCTCGGGAACCGTATCAGTGAAGCCTGCGACCCCGCTTGATGGAATCCAGGTAGGTCACCAGTTCGGTATACCCCATGGGGCCGAGTGGCGCACAATGGTCCACACCGCAGTTGATTGCCGTTGCCCTGCAAGCAGGCAAGGAGTCATCTGTCATGCCGATGACGGTCGCTTGAGGGCTCCGGACACGGATGTCCCGAACCAGATCGAGGGCGTCCGGCAAACCCAGTTCGAGCAACACCAGATCCGGTTTCAGCGCTGCTGTGTGCCCGAGTCCGGTTGCCGCATCAACGGCCTCCGCCACGATCATGACGGGCCAGTGGACAGAGAGCAGCATGGCGAGCTGCTGCCTGGAAAGCGAATCGCTCACGATAATCAATGAAATGAAGCGTGTCCGCAGCCAGGACTCGACCAGATCGCCGATCTCGGCTTCAGTCGACTCCCCCTTCACGATGAAATGGTCCGCGCCATTCTGAAAAGCGGCTTCCCGATATTCGAAAATGGCATGGTTGGTGACAATGCAAATCAGCGAGCCAGCAAAAACCTCCTTGATGGCTTTGGTGAGGCTAAGCCCATTCCCGTGCGGCAGTCTGATATCCATGAAGATGAAGTCGAAACGCCTGGAGAGCGCCTGACGCATGGCCTCCTCCCCATCCGCTGCTTCTGCAATCTGCATCGATGGAAACCTTTTCTCCAGCAGGTGATGCAGCGACTGGCGATAGGTGGCATTGTCTTCGACAATGAGCGTGCTCAGCATGTTAGGCAAATCCTCAGAATCACCCTGACAGTGAATGCTAAGTGGCTCACGGATAGACGCCCATACAGGCTTGCAGGTATTTTTCCGACATGGCGAGCGGTATCTGGCTAGAGTTCAGTCCGATAGCGCTGATAGAAGTCCAGTACGCGCGGTACATAGTCAAGGGTTTCGCGGTACGGCGGGATGCGATTGCCATGCTTTGCCACGGCATGTTCACCCGCATTGTAGGCCGCAAGTGCAAGGCTTATATTGTTGTTGAACCTGCGCAGCAAGTCCCGCAGGTAGTGCGCGCCGCCATCCAGATTTTGCGCGGGATCGAATGCATCGGCTACGCCATAGCGTTTCGCGGTTTGCGGCATGAGTTGCATCAGGCCGGTCGCGCCCTTGCTGGATACGGCTCTCGGGTTGTAGCGTGATTCGACCGAGATCACCGCATGGAGCAAGGCGCTTTCCAGACCATAGGTGCGGGACACGTCGTCAACAACCTGATCGTAGCCTGTCTTCCTGGCCAGACCTGAGATGGCTTTTCGCGCTGCTACCGCGGGGACGACGACAGCCACTTGCTTCGGCGCAGCGATCAGGACGGTATAACGCTCATCCGTCGGCACATTACTGAGCGACACCGTGCCATCATCTGCCGTGTAGGCATAAATATCCGCCCCTACCGGCCGGCACAGCAAGCACCCCAGCAGCAGCCATGCTGCCATGTGTTTACGTGACATCATCCGGTCAGCCTATACGGTACATTCAGGCGGAGCAATACACTGAACACTGTAAGATGCTGCCTGGGCGATCCCCTGTATTGATTTGCATGGGAAGCCCGGTCCTCCATGCCTGGTGTCAGGAAACAAGTTGTACTTGTTTCAGGTGATGCCGTTATAAGCCTGGAAATGCTTTCTTAAGTAGCATGTTCCATTTTTGGCTTGTGGATGGCACATTATTCAATGCGAAAATGGACATTCCGGGTTAATGACTAAAACACCCTTTCCCCTCGCTGTTGAGGAAGTGTCTGCTCCTGACTAGATAGGATCCCATGTTCAAGTTGCTGCG
>JANJUT010000088.1 GCA_024710445.1 Thiobacillus sp. | reverse complement strand
TCTCTATTCACTGTCGCCGCTGGACCGTGCCGGCATCAAGGCTTCGGTGGGCAAAACCCACCGCGCCGTCATCGCCGAGGAAGACGAGGCGCCGGTCGGCGTCGGCTCCGAGGTGATCGCCATCATCAACGAGGAATGCTTGTTCGAGCTCGATGCGGCGCCCGTGCGCGTGCACTCCAAGCTGGTGCCGCAGCCCTACAACCACACGCTGGAAAAAGCGGCGATCCCCGATCACGAGGATGTGGTGAAGGCCGTTCTTAAACTGTTCGGAAAAGCGTAAAACCTTTTTATCCGCGAAGGACGCGAAGAAGCGCGAAGTGGTTCTGCGAGGGTTTTCCTTCGCGTCTCTTCGCGACCTTCGCGGATAAACAAAGAATTAGGAACCAAGCATGTCCCAACATTATGCGATAACGATGCCGCAGCTCTCGGACACCATGACCGAGGGTGTGCTTGTCACCTGGGAAAAACAGCCCGGCGACAAAGTCGAGCGCGGCGATATCGTCGCCACGGTCGAGACCGACAAGGCCATCATGGACGTCGAGGTGTTCAAGGCCGGCTATCTGGCCGGCCCGCTGGCTGACGTCGGCGCCACCGTCGCCGTTGGCGGCGCGCTCGGCTACATCACCGACACCGCGGGCGACGTGGCGATTGCCGCCGACGAAGTGGTCGCCGAGCAGGCACAGACCGAAATGATCCCGCACCACGCCGGTACGCCAATCGTGATGCCGCAACTGTCCGACACCATGACCGAAGGCGTGGTCGTCACCTGGGAAAAACAGCCCGGCGATGCAATCAAGCGCGGCGATATCGTCGCCACGGTCGAGACCGACAAGGCCATCATGGATGTCGAAGTCTTCCAGGAAGGCTTTCTTTCCGGCCCGATTGCCGATGTCGGCAGCGTGGTCGAAGTCGGTCATCCGATGGGCTTCATCGTGGACGAAGCCTCCAAGGCCAACGATACCGGCGTCACCATCAGCGCCGACCACAAGGTCAAGGACACGCATCAGGTCGCGCCACATGCCGCCGACCGGCCGGCGCATATTCCCACCCCAAAGGCCGCGCCTGCGCAGATTTCCGCTGCCGGCAACATGCCGCCGGTCGCACGTCCACAGGGCCGTCAGGCCAGCCCGTATGCACGCAAGGTCGCCGCGCAACTGGGCGTGAACCTGACCGGCCTAGCTGGTTCCGGCCCATCCGGCGTCATCGTTGCCGCCGATGTGGCACGCGCCCGACCCAGCATGGCCGAAGTCGCCCACTCGCTGCCACAGGTCGATGTGCCCGGCCAGGGCCGCGCGATGACCTCGATGGAAAAGGCCGTCTCCCACGCGATGACCGCGTCGCTCACGCTGCCGACTTTCAACGTCACGGTGAACATCAACACCGCCGCGCTGACCGCCGCCGCCAAGGCCAAAAAGGTCTCAGTGACAGTGGCGATTGCCAAGGCCTGTTCGGTGGCGATGGAAAAATTCCCGCGCATGAACTGGGCCTACCAGCCGGTCGACAAGCTGGTCGAGCGCGCCAACCACGACTTCGGCGTGGCGGTCATGTCGAACGACGGCGGCCTGGTGGTGCCGATCCTGCACGGCATCGAGAAGAAGCCGCTGGACGCACTGCAAAGCGACTGGACCGGCCTGGTCGAGCGCGCCCGCGTGCGCAAGCTGGCACCGTCCGAATACGCCAACCCCACCTTCACCATCTCCAACATGGGCATGCTGGGCGTGTCGCATTTCACCGCGATCCCCACCCCCGGCATCTCGGCGATCCTGGCGATTGCCGCCAACGGTCCGCAGGGCACGCCGTTCACCATCACCGGTGACCACCGCGTGCTCAACGGCGCCGACGTGGCGCTGTACCTGGTCACGTTGAAGCAGACCATTGAAGCGCCCGAAGCCTGGCTGGGCGCAGGCGGTGCGGCGGCCGCATCTGTCGCGGCACCTGTTGCCACCAGCGCACCGGTTTCGCCGATCCCCGAAGGCAACTGGGACATCCCGGTTGTGGTTGTTGGCGGCGGCCCAGGCGGCGAGGACTGCGCACGCGATCTGGCCGACCACGGCATCAAGGTGATGATGGTCAACAACGAACCCTTCCCCGGCGGCGAATGCCTGTGGCGCGGTTGCATTCCGTCCAAGGCCTGGCGCGCAGCAGCGGACACCATCCGCAACCGCGCGCACGATGCCGAAATGGGCGTCGATGGCACCAATACCCCGGCGCTCAACTGGGCGCAGGTCGAGAAGCATCGCCGCTGGGTGCAAAGCAGCCGCGGCGAGATGGCGCTCAAGGCCGACAAGGGCATGAAGATCGACGTGCGCGAAGGCTTCGGCGAATTCATCGACGCCCACACGCTGAAAATCACCCCGGTCGAAGGCGAACCCTATGCCGTCAGCTTCGGTGCGGCGGTCATCGCCACCGGCGCCCCCGCCTTCGTGCCGCCGATTCCCGGCGCACGCGAGAACTTGGCGAACGGCGGCGTGGTCACCTCCGACACCATCTGGAACCTCGCCACCCCGCCGAAGAAACTCGGCATCGTCGGTGGCGGCGTCATCGGCGTCGAAATGGCGCAGATCTTCCGCGACTTCGGACCCGAAGTGCTGATGCTGGAACGCCATGACCGCATCCTCGCCGAAATCGAAGAGGAAATCGGCAAGGTCCTGATCGCCTCGCTGGAAAAGGAAATCACCGTCGTCACCGGCGCAGACATCAAGGAGGCAAGCGGCAAACCCGGCGCGATGAAGCTGCGTTATGCCAACAAGGATGGCGTCGAATCCACCTTTGACTGCGACATCGTGCTGATGGCCACCGGCAAGCGCCCCGACACCAGCAAGCTGAATCTGGACAAGGTCGGCGTTGAACTCGACGGCGCCGCGATCAAGGTCAACACGCGTGGCCAGACCAGCGTGCCGCACATCTACGCGGTCGGCGACGTGGTCGGCGGTTTCATGCTGGCTCACACCGCCGCCACGCAAGGCCGCGTCGCGGCCGACAACCTGCTCGGGCATGCCAGCGAATACGACCAGGACCGCGACTGCGGCGTCACCTTCTCGCGTCCGCAGGCCGGCTTCGTCGGCTTGAGCGTGGCGCAGGCCAAGGCCAAGGGCATCGATGCGGTGGAAGCCAAGATGCCGATGAGCATTGACGCCAAGGCGATGATCACCGGCGAGACCGAAGGCATGATCAAGCTCGTGGCCGACAAGGCGACCGGCCGCATCATCGGCGTGCACTACCTGGCCGATCACACCGACACGCTGATCGGCACCGGCGTGATGATGGTGGCCGGCGAGATGACGCTGAACCAGGTGGCCAAGGCGATCTTCCCGCACCCGACGCAGACCGAGTTGTTCGGCGAACTGGCGCGGCGACTGCTGAATCGCTTGCGGCGGACTGCGAAGAAGTAATTTTTCGCATTTGCCACGCAGGAAGGGCCGCATTGCGGCCCTTCCTGCTTCCGGCAAGCACCCGATAGCGCCTGCCCCAGGAAAAGCCCATATACCCGCTCAGGCTGCGGAGTGCATATCGCGACGGCAAGACAAGCGGAGCGCAAGGTGCGGCATAGTGATTTCCCCTACAATGCACGCTAGGCCGGACCCGTTCAATCCAACACCATGCTCAAGAAAATCAAAGCCAGCGACTTGCGAACAGGCATGCATCTGCACGAGCTGTGCGGTTCATGGATGGATCATCCATTCTGGCGCAGCAAGTTCACCCTGAACAACTCCGACGACATCCGGCGCATCCTCGAAAGCGGCATTACCGAGGTCTGGATCGATATCGCCAAAGGTCTGGATATGCCAGCCGAAACCAGGCAGGTGAGTGAAACCCCCGTCACCGAAGCCACAGTGGAAGCAGAGGCCAAACAGCAGGATAAAACGCCCAGACCGGTGTCGCGAATGGAAGAGCTCAAACGCGCCGCCATGATCTGCAGCAAGGCCAGGCAAGCGGTAGTTTCCATGTTCCAGGAAGTGCGCATGGGCAATGCCATCAGCGCCGAGGCAGCCGGCGAACTGGTCGAGGAAATCTCATCCTCGGTGCGACGAAACCCCGGCGCGCTGATCAGCCTGGCCCGCCTCAAGACCGCCGACGACTATACCTATATGCACTCCGTCGCGGTCTGCGCGCTCATGGTGGCGCTGGCACGGCAGCTGGAACTGGATGAAAAAGACGTGCGCGAGGCCGGCATGGCGGGCCTGCTGCACGATCTGGGCAAGGCCATGATGCCGATGGACGTGCTCAACAAGCCGGGCAAACTGACTGACGATGAGTTCCGCATCATCAAGGGGCATCCGGTCGAAGGACACCGTATCCTGCTCGAAGGCAAGACTGCCAGCGATATCGTGCTCGACGTCTGCCTTCACCACCACGAAAAAGTCGATGGCACGGGCTATCCCGACCGCCTTTCAGGCGACCAGATCAGTCTTTTTGCCAAGATGGGCGCGGTCTGCGATGTCTATGACGCCATCACCTCCAACCGCCCCTACAAGGCGGGCTGGTGTCCCGCCGAGTCCATTCTGAAAATGACCGAGTGGAGCAAGGGCCACTTCGATGAACGCGTGTTCCAGGCCTTCATCAAGAGCATCGGCATCTATCCGGTCGGCACCCTGGTGAAGCTCGGTTCCGGCCGTTTGGCAGTGGTGCTCGATCAGTCGGAAAAGTCGCTGCTGACGCCGCGCGTCAAGGTGTTCTTCTCGACCAGGTCGCAAACCCGCATCACGCCGGAACTGCTCGATCTCTCGCGTCCGGGCGTAATCGAAAAAATCGTCAGCCGCGAGGACGCAGCCGACTGGGGCATCGAGAATCTGGACGAACTCTGGGCCAGTTGAGCAGGTGCCCGACATTTTCTCCGTGCCCTGCCGCGCCGGGTCGCCGGGCACTATAAACGGATTCCGATAGCCGGCCACGCGTGACCGGCATCATAAAAATGGCGGCCCCTTCCGGGTACCGCCTTTCATGACACCGTCAGTCCCTGAACCGTCAGCCGAACAGGTGCCTGAAGAACAACCGGATACTGTCCCAGCTACGGCGGAAGAAGCCGCCCGCCTCGACTGCCTCGAGCGCGACCAGCGGTGCCTGCGTGACGACCTTGCCGCCGGCACCGACCAGTTCAACACGCCCCAACGCTGCACCCGCTGCGACGGGCGCGATCACATCCCCCCCGGCCAGCACGATGCGGGTCTGATACTCGCCGCTCGCACGCTTGGGTAATGCTGCGGCGAAGTCGGCGGCGACGCCGGCCTTGACGGTGCGCGCGGCGCCTTTCCAGACATCCACGCTCTGCACGGTTTCACCCTTCTTGAAGAAAATCTTGCTGTCGAAGAAGTTGAAGCCATAGCCAAGCAGCTTGGCGGTCTCGTTGGCGCGGGCCTGTTCGCTGTCGGTGCCGAAGACCACGGCGATGAGGCGCTGGCCGTCACGCTTGCCGGATGCCACCAGGCAATAGCCGGCCTCATCGGTGTGGCCGGTCTTCAGGCCATCGACGGTCGGATCGCGCCACAACAGCAGGTTGCGGTTCGGCTGTTTGATGCCGTTCCAGACGAATTCCTTTTCGGCGTACAGCGCGTAGTGGGCGGGGTCCTCTAGGATGATGGCGCGTGCCAGCCTGGCCATATCGAGCGCGCTCGAATAGTGGTTGGGATCGGGCCAGCCGGTGGCGTTGACGAAGAAGGTATTGGCGAGCCCCAGCCGCCTGGCCTCCTGGTTCATCATCGAAGCGAACGTTTCCTCGCCGCCCGCGATGTGTTCCGCCAGGGCAATGCTGGCGTCATTGCCAGACTGCACGATGATGCCGCGCATCAGGTCATGTACCGAAACCTGATTGCCAACCTTGACGAACATTTTCGAGCCACCCATGCGCCAGGCTTTTTCGCTGATGTTGACGAGATCGCTCTCCTTCAGCCGGCCGCGCTGCATTTCCAGCGCCGCGACATGCGAGGTCATCAGCTTGGTCAGGCTGGCGGGCGGCAGACGCTGGCTGCCCTGCTGGTCGACCAGCACGCTGCCACTGGCGGCATCCATCAGTACCCAGGATTTGGCTGCCAGCGCAGGAGGCGGTGGAACGGTAGCGGCACCCGAGGCGGCAGGCACGATCAAGGCGGCGAAGAGCAATACGAGGCGTTGCATGAAATATGGAGCAGTCATGGATATGTCGATGAAATCAAGAAAACCGGCTGGTCAGGAATACGAATGGACACGCGAATGTGCGCGCAGGTTCAGGATAACATTGCCGCTTGCCGACGTCAGCCTTGCGGTAGCGCCCTGTTAAACTCGCTGCATGTCGATTTACCTCCCTCATCTGCATGGCCGCGCCTGAATCCCACCGCCTCACCCGCCAGATCGTGATCGCGATGCTCGCAGGCATGGTGCTGGGTGTTGGGCTGAACCAGTTGGGTACCATGCCATGGATCCAGATGTTTCTGGTCGACGGCTTGTTGCAGGTGGCCGGCTCGGTATTCGTGGCGGCGCTGAAAATGATGGTGGTGCCGCTGGTATTCGTGTCGCTGGTGGTGGGGGTCACCGCCCTGTCCGACCTGAAGGCACTGGGGCGCATCGGCATCAAGGCGCTGGCGCTGTATCTGGCGACCACCGCGGTTGCCGTGACCATCGCCCTGAGCCTGGCAGGCATCGTCGGCCCCGGCCATGGATTCGATGCCGGTACAAGCACCGCAAGCTTCAGCGGCAAGGAAGCGCCACCGCTGACCCAGGTGCTGATCAATATGGTGCCGACCAATCCGGTGGCGGCCATGGCCGAAGGCAACATGCTGCAGATCATCGTGTTTGCGCTGCTGTTCGGCGTGGCGGTGACGATGTCGGGTACGCGTGGCAAGCATGTGCTGAACCTGTTCACCGATCTCGATGCCGTGATCATGCACATGGTCGAATGGATCATGCGGCTGGCGCCCTATGGCGTGTTCGCGCTGATTACCCGCACCTTTGCCACCCAGGGGCTGGACCTGCTGCTGCCGCTGGCAGCTTATTTCCTGACCTTGAGCGCGGCGCTGGCGATCCAGCTGTTTGGCACCTATCCGCTGCTGCTGCGCCTGCTGGGCTCGCTCAATCCGATCACCTTCCTGAAGAAGATGCGCGATCCGGCGGCGTTCGCATTTTCCACTGCCAGTTCGGGCGCCACCATCCCCGTGACGCTGCACACGGTAGAGCACAAGATGGGAGTGAAGAACAGCGTCGCCTCGTTCACCGTGCCGATGGGCGCCACCATCAACATGGACGGCACGGCCATGATGCAGGGCGTGGCCACGGTATTCATCGCCAACGTCTACGGCATCGACCTGTCGCTCACCGATTATCTGCTGGTGGTGCTGACCGCCACGCTGGCCTCGGTCGGCACCGCCGCCGTGCCGGGCGTCGGCCTGGTGACGCTGACCATGGTGCTGGGCCAGGTTGGCCTGCCGGTCGAGGGCATCGCGCTCATCATCGGCGTCGATCGCCTGCTCGACATGCTGCGCACCGTTGTCAACGTCAGCGGCGACTGCGCGGTGACCTGCATCGTCGCCAGGAGCGAGGGCGCGCTCGACCAGGCGGTCTACGACGATCCGGCCG
>JANJUT010000062.1 GCA_024710445.1 Thiobacillus sp. | reverse complement strand
GCCGGCGATGACGCGGACGCGGAAGCTGGAGGTGGTGGGGCGGTTTTTTGCGGCTGAAGCGAGAGGGAGTTTGGCTGCGCCGGCTGTGGAGTAGTAGTTGGGGTATTGCTTGGCTGCTGACCGTTGGCCGGGGGTAGCCCGGCGGCTAGTTACTTTCTTTTGCTTCGCCAAAAGAAAGTAACCAAAGAAAAGGCGACCCCAACAGCCCGAAACCCCGAAAATTGAGCCGTTCGGGTGGTCGGCAAAGAACTCGGCCCGCTTTTGCTTGGTTGATTTGTTTGTGAGCGGGCCTCAAACACCTTTGCCACTGATCCACCCGACCGACTCAATTTTCGGCGGGGCTGTAAGGGGAGGAAAGTCAAAACCAGGGTGGTGGTGACTGGACGTTGGTGGTTGCTATTTGGTTTTCACACATCCGGCGCATGACGCCTGCGGCTAATGCGCCCTACACGTGCTACATGTACGCAGACAGTATCTTTGCAGACACGAGAACAGTAAAACCAACAAGGATGAGCAAGTTCCGTATGCGATACCAGCGTAATGCCGATGATTGAAAGTCCTTAGTCTGTAGGTCGAGGCTTGGTATAGAACGGGCTAAGTCGTTCAAACGTTTCTGAACCATTTGTGGAGAAAGAATATCGCCAGTCGATTCATTCAGCCCGCGTAGGGCGCAATTTTTATTATTGCGCCGGATGTGTGAAGCCCAAATGATAATCGTAAACGCCTAGTCATTACCGCCCTGGTTTTGACTTTCCTCCCCTTACAGCCACGCCGAAAATCGAGCCTGCCGGGTGGATCAGCGGCAAAGGTGTTTGAGCCCCGCTGACCTTTGAAATACAACATAAGCGGGGCGAGTTCTTTGCCGCCCACCCGGCAGGCTCGCTTTTCGGGAATTCGGGGATGAGCGGGGTCGCCTTTTCTTTGGTGACTTTCTTTTGGCGAGACAAAAGAAAGTGACTAGCCGCCGGGCTACCCCCGGCCAACGGTCTGTGGCCCTGCGAACACTTCAGCTACTACGAACAGGTGGTTCGACAGGCTCACCACGAACGGTGCGTAGATAACTGCCCCCTTCGACGAGCCAGGGCGAATGGCGCTGAGAGCGTCGCTCGATCAAAGCGTCCGCACAAATCCCAACACCTCCGCCGCATGCCCCGGCGCCTTCAACCCGCGCCAGCTCTTGACCAGTTTCCCCTTCACATCAAACACAAACGTGCTGCGCTCCACCCCGCGCACCTGTTTGCCATACATGTTCTTCAGCTTCATCACCCCAAATAATTCGCAGGCTTTTTCTTCCGTGTCGGCGAGCAGTTCGAACGGAAACTCGTGCGCGGCCTTGAAGCCTTCGTGCGACTTGATGCTGTCGCGCGAGATGCCCACCACAACCGTATTGGCCTTGCCGAAATCCTTGTACAGATCGCGAAACTCCTGGCCTTCGAGGGTGCAGCCGGAGGTGTTGTCCTTGGGGTAGAAGTAGACGACGACGTTCTGGCCGCGATGGTCGGACAGTTTGAAGGTGGTGTCGCCGGTTGAGGGCAGTTCGAAGTCGGTGATGACAGGGTCGCTCATGGTGGGCCTTTCTGATTATCGGGTAGAGGATTTGAGCAGGACGATGACGGCGCCGGCGCCGCCGTCGACGGTGCGCGCCTGGCAGAAGGCGAGGACATCTTCGCGCTGCATGAGCCAGTGGCGCACCTTGTTTTTCAGCACCGGCAGGCGGTTTTTCGAACCATGGCCCTTGCCATGGATGATGCGCACGCAGCGCCGGTCTTCCAGGTTGCAGCGGTTGAGGAAGGCGGCTATGGCCATGCGGGCCTCGTCGCCGGTGTGGCCGTGCAGGTCGAGTTCGCCGCCGATGACCCAGCCGCCGCGCCGCAGTTTCCTGAGCGCGGCGGTGGGCACGCCGGGGCGCACGAAGACGAGTTCCTCGCCGGTGGACAGGGCGGCTTCCCAGTCCCAGGGGTCGGACAGCACATCCAGCATGACTTGCTGTTCATCGCGCAGGCGTTGCCGGGCAACGGGTTTGGGCCGTCGCTGCGGAATCTCGGCGCGGTTGGTGGGCGGCAAGGGCGTGGCGTCGGCAACGGCGCGGCGAAACAGCACCGCGCCGTCTGGCTGGGGTTTGGGTTTATGCGGTGCCTGGTGTGTAGTGGCAGGCGCGGTGGCCTGGTCGCGCAAGCTACGGCGCACACGGGCCAGCGCCTCGAACGAGGCGGGCGCGAGCGCACTGCGGCTGCGCTTCAAAGTTCAACTCACTTGGCTTTGCCGAGCGCGTCCAGATAACGCTCGGCGTCGAGGGCAGCCATGCAGCCGGTGCCGGCGCTGGTGACGGCCTGGCGGTAGATGTGGTCCTGCACGTCGCCGGCGGCGAACACGCCTTCGATGTTGGTCGCGGTGGCGTTGCCCTTGTTGCCGCCTTTGGTGACGATGTAACCGCCTTCGAGATCGATCTGGCCTTCGAAGATGGCGGTGTTGGGCTTGTGGCCGATGGCGATGAAGACCCCGGTGAGCTTGAGTTCCTGGGTGCTGTCGTTCTTGGTGCTCTTGAGGCGAACGCCGGTGACGCCGGTCTTGTCACCCAGCACTTCGTCCAGGACGTGGTCGGTGGCCAGCGTGATCTTGCCTTCCTTGACCTTTTCCATCAGCTGGTCAATGAGGATTTTCTCGGACTTGAACGTGTCGCGGCGATGCACCAGGGTGACGTGGCTGGCGATGTTGGCAAGATACAGCGCTTCTTCAACCGCGGTGTTGCCGCCGCCGACGACGGCCACTTGCTGGTTCTTGTAGAAAAAGCCGTCGCAGGTGGCGCAGCCCGACACGCCCTTGCCCATGAATTCCTGCTCCGACGGCAGGCCCAGATACATGGCTGATGCGCCGGTGGCGATGATCAGTGCATCGCAGGTGTAGGTGCCGGAATCGCCCACCAGGGTGAAGGGCTTTTCGGTCAGCTTGACGCTGCTGATCTGGTCGAAAATGATTTCGGTGTTGAAGCGCTCGGCGTGGCGCTGAAAGCGGTCCATCAACTCGGGGCCTTGCACGCCGTCGACGTCGGCAGGCCAGTTGTCGACTTCGGTGGTGGTCATCAACTGGCCGCCCTGCTGCATGCCGGTGATGACGACGGGGGACAGGTTGGCGCGCGCGGCGTACACGGCTGCGGAATAACCCGCAGGGCCGGAGCCGAGGATGATGAGTTTGTGGTGTGCAGTGCTCATGGTCTGTATCCGGATGAGGAAATGAAGCCGACTATTCTAACCAATCTTGGCGACAGCATTTCCCTGTTGCCTGCCCGGTGATGCGCTCGGGTGATCAAATGGGTGCTTGTGTGAGCGGATACGCGCCATCGCCTCGCATCCTGAGGGACTATCCGCGATTTATCCCGATCATCCCTATCCATTAAAATATACGGGATAATTCAGCGCACTATTCTTAGTAAAGTTCCCATGGCGCGTCCCGCTTCCCGTTCGTCGACTCCCTTGCCACCCCGTATGCAACGTCTGCTGCGCGAAGCCCGCGCCTTGCTGGTGGGCTTTGCTGCCTTGCTGCTGGCCGCCATATTGATTACGCATGATGTGGCCGATCCGGGTTTCAGCACCACCGGCGATGATGGCCCCTTGCACAATCTGGGCGGCAGTATCGGTGCGTGGCTGTCGGATTTTCTGCTGATGCTGTTTGGCGTATCGGCCTGGTGGTGGGTGTTGCTGGCGGTGGGATATGTCATCCACACCTTTCGTCATCTCGACGAAACGCCGCTGGCAGGCGGACGGCAGCGCCTGTTCAGCCTGGGCGGGTTTGGCTTGTTGCTGCTGGCCAGTACCGGCGTTGAATGGCTGCGCACCTGGCACTGGACAGTGGTTCTGCCCGACGCGCACGGTGGCGTGCTGGGGTCGGGTGTGGGTGCGGCGGCCGGGGCATTGCTGGGCTTCACCGGCGGCTCGCTGATTCTGTTGCTGTTGATGGCGGTGGGTTTCAGCCTGTTTACCGGCGTGTCGTGGCTCAGCATGGCCGAGCGCACCGGTGAATGGGCCGAGCGAGGCTACTGGAAGGCCATCCAGACCTGGCAGGCCTACCGTGACCGCAAGCTGGGCGAAGTGGCGCAGCAGAAGCGCGAAGCCAAGGTGTCGGTGGTCAAGCAGAAGATGGTCGATGCGCCGCCGATCCGTATCGAGCCGGTGGTGAAGGAAGTACCGCAATCGCAGCGCGCCGTGACTGAAAAGCAGGCGCCGCTGTTCTCCGATCTGCCCGATTCGCCGCTGCCACCGCTGCATCTGCTGGACCCGGCGGACGAGGCGGTGGAAACCGCGAGCCCCGAATCGCTCGAATACACCTCGCTGATGATCGAGCGCAAGCTCGCCGAATTCGGCGTCGAGGTCAAGGTGGTGTCGGCTTCGCCCGGCCCGGTCATCACGCGCTACGAGATCGAACCGGCGGTCGGCGTCAAAGGCAGCCAGATCGTCAATCTGTCGAAAGACCTGGCGCGCACGCTGTCGGTCATCAGCATCCGCGTGGTCGAAGCCATCCCCGGCAAGCACACCATGGGGCTGGAGATTCCCAATCCCAAGCGGCAGATCGTTCGTCTTTCGGAAATCCTCGGTTCCACGGCCTATCACGACAGTGCCAGCCCGCTCACCGTGACACTCGGCAAGGATATCGCCGGCAACCCGGTGGTGGCTGATCTCGGCAAGATGCCGCATCTGCTGGTGGCCGGCACCACCGGCTCGGGCAAGTCGGTCGGCGTCAACGCCATGATCCTGTCGCTGGTCTACAAATCCGATCCCAGCGCCGTGCGCATGATCATGGTCGACCCCAAGATGCTGGAACTGTCGATTTACGAAGGCATTCCGCACCTGCTGGCGCCGGTGGTCACCGACATGAAGCAGGCCGCCAGCGCGCTCAACTGGTGCGTCGGCGAAATGGAGCGGCGCTACAAGCTGCTGTCGGCGGTCGGGGTGCGCAACCTCGCTGGCTACAACCAGAAGGTGCGCGACGCGAAAAAAGCCGGCACGCCGCTGACCCATCCGTTCAGCCTGACGCCGGGCAATCCCGAACCGCTGGAAACCATGCCGATGATCGTGGTGATGATCGACGAACTGGCCGACCTGATGATGGTGGTCGGCAAGAAGGTCGAGGAACTCATCGCGCGGCTGGCGCAGAAGGCGCGCGCGGCCGGCATCCATCTGATCCTGGCGACGCAGCGGCCGTCGGTCGACGTCATCACCGGCCTGTTCAAGGCCAATATCCCGACGCGGATCGCGTTCCAGGTGTCGTCCAAGATCGACTCGCGCACGATTCTCGATCAGATGGGCGCCGAGGCCTTGCTGGGGCAGGGCGACATGCTTTACCTGCCGCCCGGCACCGGCCTGCCGCAGCGCGTGCACGGCGCCTTCGTGTCGGACAACGAAGTCCATCGCGTGGTCGATTACCTGAAATCGCTGAGCGAACCCGAATACATCGAAGGCGTGCTCGAATCGCCGGAAGAAGCAGGCGAGGGCGGTGAGTTCGGCGAAGCGGGCGCGGAAGCCGACCCGCTCTACGACCAGGCCGTGGCCTATGTGCTGAAATCGCGCCGTGCCTCGATTTCGTCGGTGCAGCGCCAGCTGCGCATCGGCTACAACCGTGCCGCGCGCATGATCGAAGACATGGAGCGCGCCGGCCTGGTGTCGTCCATGCAAAGCAACGGCAACCGTGAAGTATTGGCGCCTGGAGGCGACGCATGAGTTTTTACGCACTGATTCCCGCCGCCGGCTCGGGTTCACGCATGGGTGGGGCCGTCGAAAAGCAGTACATGGACCTCAACGCCGTGCCGATGATTGCGCACGCGATGATGGTGCTGGCACGCGAGCCGCGCATCGAGAAGCTGTTCATCGTGCTGTCGCCCACCGACAAGCGCTGGAACAACTACGCATGGCAAGGCTGGGACGAGCGCATCGAAGTGTTGCGCTGCGGCGGGGCGACGCGTGCCGAGACCGTGCTGAACGGCCTGGAGACCATGTCGAAGGTATGCAACACTGACGACTGGGTGCTGGTGCATGATGCCGCAAGGCCCTGTCTGCCCGATGAAATGCTGGGCAAGCTGCTGGATGAAGTGGCCGAGGATCCGGTCGGCGGCCTGCTCGCCGTGCCGGTGGCCGATACCCTCAAGCGCGCCGCCGCCAATACTGAATCCGGCGCCCGCGCCGAAGCTACCGTGCCGCGTGCCGGCTTGTGGCAGGCGCAAACCCCGCAGATGTTCCGCCATGGCAAACTCGTCGAAGCGCTGCGCGCCGCCGGCAGCGACATGACCGACGAGGCGTCGGCCATCGAACAGCTCGGCCTGCAGCCACGGCTGGTCGAATCCGACAGCCGCAACCTCAAGGTTACCTACCCGCAGGACCTGGAACTCGCGGGTCTGATTCTGGGAAAACTGAATGAGTGACATCCGCGTCGGTCATGGCTTCGACGTCCACGCGCTGGTCGAAGGCCGCAGGTGCATCATCGGCGGCGTCGATATTCCCTACGGGCGCGGACTCGCCGGTCATTCCGACGCCGAC
>JANJUT010000043.1 GCA_024710445.1 Thiobacillus sp. | reverse complement strand
CCGTCGAGAAGCACAAGGTCACCACCTTCTACACTGCGCCGACCGCGATCCGCAGCCTGATCAAGCTGGGCGCGCACCAGCCCGCCAAGTTCGACCTGTCGTCGTTGCGTCTGCTCGGCACGGTGGGCGAGCCGATCAACCCCGAGGCCTGGATGTGGTATCACGAGGTCATCGGCGGCGGGCGCTGCCCGATTGTAGATACCTGGTGGCAGACCGAAACCGGCGCCAACATGATCGCGCCCTTGCCCGGCGCGGTGCCGACCAAACCTGGCTCCTGTACCTTGCCGCTGCCCGGCATCATGACCGCGATCACTGACGAGGCCGGGCATCCGGTGGAAAAGGGCCAGGGCGGCTTTCTGGTGATCCAGCGGCCCTTCCCGTCGCAGTTGCGTACCCTGTGGGGCGATCCCGAACGCTTCCTCAAGACCTATTTTCCCGAGGAACTTGGCGGCAAGACCTATCTTGCCGGTGATTCGGCGCATCGCGACAAGGACGGCTATTTCTGGATCATGGGCCGCATCGACGACGTGCTGAACGTATCCGGCCACCGCTTGGGTACCATGGAGATCGAATCCGCGCTGGTGTCCAACCCGCGCGTGGCCGAGGCTGCCGTGGTGGGGCGTCCGCATGACATCAAGGGCGAAGCGGTAGTGGCGTATGTGGTGCTGAAAGGGACGCGTCCTGGCGGCGAGGAAGCGCGCAACATTGCCGTTGAATTGCGCAACTGGGTGGCCAGGGAAATCGGTCCCATCGCCAAGCCTGATGAAATCCGTTTTGGCGACAACCTGCCAAAAACCCGTTCCGGCAAGATCATGCGGCGTTTGCTGCGAGCGATCGCCAAGGGCGAGGAAATCACCCAGGACATCTCCACCCTGGAAAACCCGGCTATCCTGGATCAGTTGAAGGAAGCGGTGAAGTAGGCACGATGAGGGAGCGTCCAAAAGACGACCCCTCACTCTTGAATACCCGCCTGAGCGCCCTAAACTGAAAGCAGGAAGATTTCACTCAACGAAAGGGAAACAATGTCTCACTACCATGCAGTCGTCTGGCTCGATCACAATGAAGCCCATGTCATGCACATCAGCCCGGATGATGTCGAAAAATCCGTGGTGAGCCCGGCCACGCCACACCGCAATCTCCACCGCAAGCGCGGGTCGGTCAGCGGCAGCCGCCAGCCCGAGGACCAGCATTACTATCATGAGATCGTGGAAGCCATGAAAGGCGCCGCCGAGGTCCTGATCGTCGGCCCCGGCCAGGCCAAGCTCGAACTGATCAAGCATATCCATTCCCACGACCATGAAGCCACCAAGCAGGTGGTTGGGGTGGAAACGGTGGACCATCCGAGCGACGCCCAACTGGTGGCTTATGCCCGCAAGTACTTTGTGGCCAAGGACCGGATGCTGTCGCAGTAGCCAAACGTATTCCCTTGCTTCAGGAAGGGATATTCGGGAAAAGCACCCTGCGGGGTGCTTTTTTTGTCGGTATTTTTTACAGGCTTGAATGTTTGAAGCTTTGTAAACGGGCAAGAGCGCGTTGTTTTTCTCAACAAAAACAAATCAGAATCAGATTTTATTGACTGGAAATTGTTTCTGGTACGCATTTTGCATTTTGCTTTGGGCGGATCATAACAGGCTGTAATAACACGCATGCATTCACTTCAACGCAGAGTGAGGGAATGTGACGAAGCATCCAGAACAAACGGATTGGAGGAGAGTTATGAAGCATCAAAAAATGAATTGCGCCGTGTTGGGCGCGCTGGTCGCTGTCGGAATGATGGGGGTCGCCTCTCAGGCCCAGGCAACCCAAGCCATTTTTACGCCGGGTTATTGCTCGGGTGCTACGGCTACCGATGGACTTACCGTCGGGAATGTGACGCTCAACAGCATGATTTCTAATGACTGTTACGGGGTAGTAGGCGGTAATATTAATAGCGCTGCGGATGTAAATGGCTTGAATCTGACCTGGGGAAATAACTGGGCCTATCTGGATTCAACCGATGCATCAAATGCTACCTGGATGGGCCTTGAGTTCACGGTAGCCGCACCTACCACTACTGGCGGAAACTGGACGCTTACGGGTACAGACACGAATGGCAGTTTCCCATTGAACTTTCCTGTTGCTCTCGATTTTGTGGTGGCTTTGAAGGCGAGTGACAGGTACGCCTTGTGGGGATTCGATAATGTCGTCGTCGATGGTACGGATGGCGGCACTTTCACCATTGTCTTCGAGAATAAAGGTGGTCAAATCCCTAATCTTTCGCACATGACAGTATTCGGACGTGAGGCCGGTGCCGGATCGATCGCCGCCATCCCCGAACCCGAAACCTATGCCATGTTGCTGGCCGGTTTGGGGCTGGTTGGATTTGCAGCGCGTCGCAAGCTGTCCTGAAAACGCGTTGGTTCGACAAAAAAGCGCCGCGTGTCGGCGCTTTTTTCATGGGTGACGAAAGGCGGGTCTCGACCGCGGAATCGATGGATGTGGATGGCTGCTGAAACCGGATTGGTCGAGTGTGAAAATTTCACACTTTGGCGGTGTTGTTCAGGTATGAATTGGTTAACCGATTGAAATTTAAATATATTATTTTTAACGGTTTTATTTCCCAAGCCTAAAGTCCGTCGAAATTTCGTCGTTACTGTTGATAACCTGTACAAGGGCAAACCCATCGCGAGGTGGGGACGCAAAGCTTCCGGTCTTGCAAAAGATAGCGGGGTTGCCGAAGAAAATCGTTTTTTGGCTGGTGCGTTGGTCCCTGATTCAGGCAGTTTTTTGAACCAGGAGTCCCCATGTCACACCAATGCCCGTTCCCCGTCCGTTCAACCAATAGCCGCTGCAGCTACCAAACAGGTACCGCACCGGGTTTTACCTTGTGTCTTGCGCTGGTGGCGGCCTTGATGGGCTATGCGGGTTTTAGTCATGCGGCTCCCTCCGGCAAGGCTCGGGGCAATGACAATGCCGTGGCGCCGGCTGCTGCTCCCGCCAGGGTTCAGCCCTATCTGGGATGGGCCAGGGGGCGCTTGCTGGTGGCGCCGCGTGCCGGCTTGCCGGCAGGTGAATTCGATCAGGCGCTGAAGCCATTCAAGGGCCGTTCCAAAGGCTATATTCGGCAATTGAATACGCATGTTGTCGAATTGCCTGCGGGCGCCGATGAACTGGCGACCATGAAGGAGCTGCGCAAGAATCGCCGCCTCAAATATGTCGAACTGGATATGGCCGTGGCCCACGCCGGGTCGGTGACGGATCCAGCCTACGGCAGCAGTTGGGCGCTGCCGAAAATCCAGGCACCCACTGCATGGGACAGCGCCAATGGCAGCGGTGTCACGGTTGCCATCCTGGATACCGGGGTGGATGGCACGCATCCGGATCTGGCCGCGAACATGGTGCCCGGCTGGAACGTATTCGACAACAACGCCAACACGGCGGATGTCCATGGCCACGGCACCTCGGTGGCCGGGGTGGTGGCGATGGCGGCGAATAACGGTGCGGGCAGTGCGGGTGTGGCCTGGGGGGCCCGGATCATGCCGGTGCGCATTGCCGACCCCAATGGCTACGCATATTGGAGCACGGTGGCGCAGGGTATTTACTGGGCAGCCGATCATGGCGCCAAAGTTGCAAACATCAGTTACAACGGTGTGTCGGGCAGTTTGACCATTCAGGCGGCGGCGCAATATATGCGCAACAAGGGTGGGGTCGTGGTGGTGGCTGCCGGCAACAGTGGCGCACTGGAAAACATTGCGTCGAATGATGCGTTGATGACGGTGGCGGCAACAGACAAAAACGATGTGCGCGCCAGTTTTTCCAGCTACGGTGACTATGTCGACCTGTCTGCGCCTGGCGTGAGTATCTACACTTCGACACGAGGCGGGGGATATGCCAACGCTTCCGGCACTTCGTTCGCCAGTCCCGTGGTGGCCGCTACGGCCGCGTTGATGCTGTCGGCCAACAGCAAGCTGACCCCCGCCGATGTAGACCGTTTCCTGACCGGGAAGAGCATCGATCTCGGGTCATCTGGTTATGATCAATACTACGGTTTCGGTCGCGTCAATGCGGCGGCTGCGGTTCTGGCAGCCAAGCCGATCGTCGTGGTCGACACTCAACCCCCATCCGTCAGCATCGCGTCACCCACGGGCGGGCAGGTATCCGGTGTGGTGCCGATCGATATCGAGTCTTCCGACAATGTAGGCGTCGTGCGCGTCGAACTTCACGTGAATGGTCAATTGGTCGCCACAGACGAGCTGGCACCATTTGCATTCGCATGGGATACCACAGGCAAGGCTGATGGCAGTTACAGCCTGAGAGTGCTGGCGGTGGACGCAGCGGGTAATCGCAGGGAGTCGCAACCCGTTACGGTCACGGTTGGCAACGACAGCGCTGCACCCACGATCGGAAGCTTCAACCTCACGGATGGCATGAGCCTCTCCGGTGGCAAGCAGACGATTAACGTGAGCGCCACAGACAACCAGAGTGTTGCCAAGATCTCGCTGTCGATCGACGGCAAAGAAGTGGCCACTGCGTATGGCAGTTCGCTCCGCTACAACTGGAATACCCGTAAAGTGGTCAGCGGTGCCCACACGGTCACGGTGCAGGTTACCGACAACACGGGCAACGTCACCACCCGGTCCGTTACGGTTTACAAATAAGCAATTTCGCCCTGCTCTGCAGCAGCTGGCGCCCTTCGGGGCGCTTTTTTTTACGGGGTTTATTTTCTGGCTGGCGCAAGCGCCACCAGGGTGGTCACCAGTTCCAGCACCAGAGCGTGGAGGCGTTCAGGCGATTGCAGTGCGCCATTTTCCGCATCGAAAGCCGTGTCGGCATGGGCCAGGGCGAACTGGCCGGGCAGCACCAGCACGCCGAGTGCATTCAGGATTTGACGCAGATGCGGCAGCATCCGCATGCCGCCGAGTGATCCGGGTGATGCGCTCATGATGGCGGCCACCTTGTTCTGGTAGGGGACCAGCCCTGATTCACCTTGCCATTCACGGGTCACCCAGTCGATCGTGTTTTTCAGCAACGGTGGGATCGAGCTGTTGTACTCCGGACTGGAAATCAACAGGGCATCATGTTCCTTGAACAGGGCCTTGAGGCGCAGGGCGTTGTCTGGCAGACCTTCCTTGTCTTCCAGATCGCCGTTGTAGATGGGCAGCGGGTAGTCCGCCAGGTCGATCAGGGTAACGTCGCCGCCTGCGGCGCGGGTGGCGTCCACCGCAGCCTGAATGAGTTTGCGGTTCCATGAATCGCGGCGAATGCTGCCTGAAAAAGCGAGGATTTTGGGCATGAGGTTTCCTTGCATGAAAACCAGCCATTGTACCCAAGGCGTGTTAACGCTTATGTTGCGTCCGCATTGCCACACCGTGTGGCATGGTTTCGTTCCCATAATCCCGGCACAATCAGGAACGTATCTTTCATTGCCCTGGTCAACTACTTTGAGAATGCACAATGCCACCTGATCCCACCCTGCTTACTGGTATGCGGCTCGACAAGTGGCTATGGGCAGCGCGCTTCTTCAAAACCCGTAGTCTGGCCACCCAGGCAATCGATCATGGCCAGGTGAAACTCAATAGCGAGCGCGTTAAACCTGCACGGGAGGTCAAGCCAGGGGATCGGTTGATGATCCATATCGGCGACTTCGACTGGGTATTGACCGTGCGGGCGCTGTCCCTGCATCGTGGGCCGGCCCCCGTTGCGCAGCTTTTGTATGAGGAAGACCCTGCCAGTCATGCGCGTCGCCAACAACAGGTAAGTGAGCGCAAACTGGCAAGCAACCCGGCGGCGGAGATCAAGGGCCGCCCGACCAAACGTGACCGCCGACAGATTCATCGTTTTACCAACGAGTAGATTACAAGAAATTACCCGCCCATGCCGCCGCGGAGGTCGGCAAACGCATAGAATTAAAGGATTCGAGCCACCGTGTTTATGACCGTTTCTCCCGCCCTCACTCTTTTTATGCGTCGCGCGTCGCGCTGGTTGGCCGCGCTGGTCGCATTGGGTGCGGTGGGTTTTACGGTCGCGGCTGCATGGATGTTTTTCTGGGTGTTGCCCAATATCGCCGAGCATCGGGAAACCGTGGCGAATCTGATGTCGCGTGCGCTGGGGCAGCGCGTGACAATCGAGTCCGTAACAGGGGCGTGGCAACAGGCGAGCCCGGCATTTCGTCTGCAGGGCGTGCGTCTGTACGACAAGCAGGATCGACTGGCACTGAATTTGCCCGAAGTCGATGCCACGTTTGCCTGGCGCTCACTGCTGTTTCTGGAGCCGCGCTTTACCCGTATCGAGTTGCAGGGACTGACTCTGGACGTACGGCGTGCGCGCGACAAGCATTTTTATGTCGGCGGCATACCGGTGAATCCAGCCGACCCCGACAGCGGGTTTTCCAGCTGGCTGTTGCGCCAGGGCCGCGTACATGTCGGAACGGCCACACTCAACTGGCTGGATGAAGTGCGCGATGCGCCGCCACTGATGCTGGAGGCGGTCGACTTGACCCTGATCAATGCGCGTCGAACACACAATCTGAAGCTGCATGCGATACCGCCGGCTGGTGTGGCGCGTCCGCTGACAATCGAGGCAGAGTTGACTGCGCGTGACGTGGACGATATCAAAACCTGGAGCGGCGTGATCGAGACAAAGGTGGCTGGGGTGTCCTTTCCCCGTCTGGCCCCCTGGCTGCAGTTGCCGTATCAGCCACATCAGGGGTGGGGCGCGCTGCACGTGAACTTTAGCGTGACGCAGGGCGCGTTATCAGAAATCAGGGCGGGACTGGATTTGCGGGCAATTGAAACCGTGCTGGGGGAGGGTTTGCCGGCGCTTCGTCTGGACCGGGTACGTGGTCAGGCCGTGTGGCAGGGCCATGCAGAAGGTCAGCGCATGGCGTTTGAAAACCTGCGCGTGGCGCGATCGGGTTCGGCCCTGGGTGCGCCGTTTGATATGGGGCTGGCCTGGGGCACAGCGGGTCACGAAATCACCGCGCGCGCACTCAGTCTGAGCGGGTGGGAATCGATGCTGCCGAGCCTGCCCATGGAGGATGCCTTGCGCTCGCGTCTGCAGATACTGAAGCCGCAGGGACGCCTGGACAGCTTGACGTTTCGCTGGACCGGGACGCAACCGGGGCTGGACAATTTCAAGGTGGCCAGCCGCTTCTCCGGGGTGGGGGTGACGGCGGTCGACCGTCAACCCGGTTTGAGCAATCTGTCCGGACGCATTGAAGGCGATTACCGGGCGGGTGTGTTCGAGATTGCGTCGAAGCAGGCGGCCATCAATTTACCTGTGCTTTTTCGGGAACCCGTGTTTGATCTGGACGCAATTCGGGCGCGTGGCGGCTGGAAGAAAACCACGCGTGGGCGCCTGCTGATTCTGGATGAGGCTGTATTTTCCAATCGTGATGCCGCCGGCACGGCCAAGGGCAGCTACGAGGCGATCGCCGGCCATCCGGGTGTGATCGATTTGAGTGCGCACCTGACGCGTGCGGACGGCACCGCTGTCTACCGTTATCTGCCGAAAAAGATTGGCGACAGGACCGTCAACTGGACCCGGGATGCCGTTGTCTCAGGCTATTCCGATAATGTGCTGTTGACCTTGCAGGGCGACCTGACAAAATTTCCGTTTGATCAGGGGGGCGGGCGATTTGTCGTCGATGCGCGGATCAAGGATGCGGTGATTGATTATGTGTCGGGGTGGCCGCGTATCGAGGGCATCCAGGCGCGCATGGTGTTCAGGGACAAAGTGATGGAGGTGACATCGGATCAGGCCAGGATTTATGGCGTGTCGCTGTCTGCCGTCAAGGCCGTCATTCCGGATTTGCTGCATCACGATGAGCAGTTGCACATAGACGGGCGTGCAAATGGGCCATTCCAGGATTTCATTCGCTTCGCCAACGCCAGCCCGGTGGGCGACCGCTTGCGCGGACTGACCACCGCACTGGAGGGGGGCGGACCGATGCAACTCGCATTGCAAATGCAGGTGCCGTTGCACCACAGTCATGACACCACCTTGGATGGAAAACTGTCATTTCAGGGCAACGCGGCCAATTTGTCCGGATTGCCGCGACTTGAGCCGATACGGGGCGACATCGATTTCACTCAGGAAAGTCTGACGGCAAAAAACCTGAGCGCCCAGTTTTTGGGGGGACCGCTTCGCGTCGACACGGCGACGACCAATGGCCAGGTGCGGATTCTGGCGCAAGGGCGGGCGACGGCTGATGGTCTGATCGCCTGGCTCGGCACGGCATGGGACAAGCGTCTGTCGGGCCAGGCTGCGTGGCGCGGCCAGATCGATCTGGAGACGGCAGGCGAACGCGTGCATATCGAGTCTGACCTGGTCGGGCTGGCTTCGAGTTTGCCGGCACCGTTGGCCAAGCCGGCAGCACAGGCGCTGCCGTTATGGTTTACCAGCCAACCGCAGGCCAACGGCAAGCAACATGAAGTCAGGCTGGGGAAAACGGTGGGTGCGGTGTGGCGCAGCACGCCGGATAGGGGATTTTCAAAAGGTGAAATTCGCTTTGGCGGATATGCCGTGATGCCGGGCGAACCCGGTTTGCGCCTGGCCGGCAGTGGCAGCGGCCTGGATATAACCGGATGGATGGCATTGGTGCCCGGAGGGCGTAGCGATGGCGGGGATGGCATGTCGTTGTCGTCGATCGACCTGAACTTCGATGCTTTCGATTTGATGGGGCGGCGCTATCAGGATGTGTCTTTGCAAGGCAGAACCCGTGGTGGCCTGTTGCGCACGCAAATCAGCGGACGGGAGATGAATGGCGTGCTGACGTATCGTCCGGCGGGGGCATACGATTCCACAGGGGCTTCAGCCCGTAGTGGATCGGAGTCCCTTAGGGATCAGCCGGCCCGTGTGTCCGCGCAATTCAGGCAGTTGACGATCCCCGATGTAGCCCCGGCATCCGCACCCGGTGTGGCCAACGGAACGAACATGAAGGCAGCGGATTTCCCGCTGCTCGATTTGACGGTGGAGGATTTCCGTCTGCAGGAACGCGCAATGGGACGCCTGGAAGCCGTGGCACGCGGTGCGCCGCAAGGGTTGATGATCGAGAGCTTGCAGTTGTCCCATCCCGATAGCGTGTTCCGCATGAGCGGTCTGTGGCGCGACAGTGGCATCAGCGAAACCCGCGCGGATCTGAGCCTGAGCGTGCTGGATGCAGGCAAGTTCCTGACCCGGTTTGGCTTCCCTGACACGCTCAAACGCGGTAGTGCGGACATAGAAGGCAACGCCACCTGGGAGGGGTCGCCGGCTGATTTTGCGTTTGGCACGCTGGCCGGGCAGCTCGACTTCAAGGCGCAGACCGGGCAGTTCCTCAAGGTCGACCCGGGGGTGGGCAAGCTGCTCGGCGTGCTGAGCCTGCAATCGCTGCCACGGCGGCTGAACTTCGATTTCCGTGATATCTTCAACGAAGGCTACGCCTTCGACAGTATCGGTGCCACTTTGCGCGTTGCACGCGGTGTGGTGTACAGCGACGATTTCAAGATGCGCGGCCCGTCAGCCAAGGTCAACATGTCCGGGCTGGCAGATCTCAATCAGGAATCCGTGCAGTTGCGCGTGAAGGTAATCCCGAAACTGTCCGAGAGCGTGGCTGTGGCAGGTGCCTTGATCGGCGGGCCATTGGCAGGCGTGGGCGCGCTGGCGGCGCAAAAACTGCTGCGGGATCCGTTTGAAGAAGCCATCAGCAAGGAGTACATGGTAACGGGATCGTGGCTGGCGCCTGACGTAAAGAAACTGACCAAAACCAAGCCTAAAGCAGAAACCCAGGTGACCGAACCCTGATAGTGGAATTCACATGACGACGAAAAAAATCGCTAAATCTTCTGTGGCTCGCCCCAAAGGCGCAGCCGTCAAGAAAATCGCTTCCCAGCCTGACACGGTTCGCGTGGCGGCAATCCAGATGGCCTCCGGCCCCAACGTATCGGCCAACCTGGCCGAGGCCGAACAGCTGATCGAACTGGCTGTCGATGCCGGTGCGCGTCTGGTCGCATTGCCGGAATTTTTCTGCATCATGGCCATGAAAGATGCCGACGTGGTGAAGGTGCGCGAAGCGGAAGGATCCGGCCCGATCCAGACCTTTCTGTCGCGCATGGCCAAAAAGCATCACATCTGGCTGATAGGCGGTTCGGTACCGCTGGAAGCGGGGGCGGCGAACAAGGTGCGCAACAGCTGCCTGGTCTATGACGACCGCGGCAAGCAGGTCGCACGCTATGACAAGATTCACCTGTTCGGCCTCAATCTCGGCAATGAGCAGTACCAGGAGGCCAATCTGATCGAACCGGGCGACAAGGTCGTGGTGATCAACAGCCCGTTTGGCCGCATCGGCCTGTCGATCTGTTATGACCTGCGCTTTCCCGAACTGTATCGCGCCATGCCCGACGTCGACATCATCATGGTGCCGTCGGCGTTCACCGCCACCACCGGCCGTGCGCATTTCGAGACGCTGATCCGTGCGCGCGCAATCGAAAACCTGGCCTACGTGATCGCTCCGGCGCAGGGCGGCTACCATTTGTCCGGCCGCGAAACCCACGGCGACAGCATGATTGTCGACCCGTGGGGCGTGGTGCTCGAGCGCCTGTCGCGCGGCTCGGGCGTGGCCATCGCCAACATCAATCCGGCCTACCAGGCCAGCCTGCGCAAGAGCCTGCCCGCGCTCAAGCACCGCATCATTCAATGTCAGGAAATCGCGGTCGATGTGATCGAGCGCCGCACCGTAGCCAAGCGCTTGTCCCCGCATGGGGGCGAGTCAACCAAGTAACACGCATCAGGAACCAGCCATGAACCCCACCGACGCATTCGTCCCCATTCAGACTGCCGAGCAGTTGTTTCAATCGGCAGAGGCCACGCTGCTGGCACCGAACGGTCTTGACGCAGACAAGCTGGCGCCGGTGTTCGGCCGGTTGCTGACGCACGACGTCGATTACGCGGACCTGTATTTCCAGTATTCGCGTTCCGAGGGCTGGAGCCTGGAAGAAGGCCAGGTCAAATCCGGCAGCTTCAATATCGACCAGGGCGTCGGCGTGCGCGCGATTTCCGGTGAAAAAACCGCCTTCGCCTATTCCGACGACATCAGCCTCGATGCATTGGGTGCGGCCGCCGATGCCACCCGCGCGATTGCGCGCGCCGGACAGGAACGGCAGATTGCCGTGGCGCGTCGCGCCGATGGCCGCCAGCTGTATCACGCGGTCGATCCGCTGGCGAGCCTGGACGATGCCGCCAAAGTCACCCTGCTGGAACGCCTGGAAAAGAAAGCCCGCGCCATGGACCCGCGCGTCATCCAGGTCATGGCCAGTCTCGCCTCCGAATACGAAGTGATTTACGTCGCCCGCTCCGATGGCCATCTGGCGGCGGACGTGCGCCCGCTGGTGCGCCTGTCGCTGCAGGTGATCTCCGAGCAGGACGGGCGCCGCGAGCAGGGCAGCGGTGGCGGCGGCGGTCGCTTCGACTACAGTTATTTCACTGATGATGTTCTGGAGAAATACGCGCGCCAGGCCGTACACCAGGCCAGCGTCAACCTCGACGCCCGCCCCGCACCGGCCGGCACCATGACTGTCGTCCTCGGCGCCGGCTGGCCCGGCATCCTGCTGCACGAAGCCATCGGCCATGGCCTCGAAGGCGATTTCAACCGCAAGGGCAGTTCGGCGTTTTCCGGGTGCATCGGCGAGCGCGTCGCCGCACCCGGCGTCACCGTCATCGACGACGGCACCATCCCGCTGCGCCGCGGCTCGCTCAACATCGACGACGAAGGCAACCCCACCCAGCGCACCACCCTGATCGAAGACGGCATCCTCACCGGCTACATGCAGGACATGATGAACGCGAGATTGATGGGCATGCCGACCACCGGCAACGCCAGGCGTGAGTCCTACGCACATCTCACCATGCCGCGCATGACCAACACCCTCATGCTCGGCGGCGACAAGCATCCCCACGAAATCATCGCCTCCGTGAAGAACGGTCTCTACGCCGTCAACTTCGGCGGCGGCCAGGTCGACATCACCAGCGGCAAGTTCGTCTTCTCCGCTGCCGAGGCCTACATGATCGAAAACGGCAAGATCACCTATCCGGTCAAAGGTGCCACCCTGATCGGCAACGGCCCCGAAGTGCTGACCCGCGTCAGCATGATCGGCAACGACATGGAAATGGATTCGGGCGTGGGGACGTGTGGCAAGGAAGGCCAGAGCGTGCCGGTTGGTGTGGGGCAGCCGACGCTCAGGATCGACGGTTTGACGGTGGGCGGGACGGCATAGTATAAATAAACCAAGAGGCGCGCCGGAGAAGTGTGCCCCGGAGAACGCCAAGTCGCGTAAATAAAAAAGGGGGGGGTATGCGTTCGTTTCCGGTAGCGTCTGTCTTGTTTTGTTTGTCTGTGTTTCCGTTGTCTGCCAAGGCGATAAGCGTTTCCGAGCTTCCCGCCTCCATACAATCCTGCGTAGCGACAGGGGCCTGTAGCGTCAATCTTTCGAGCGCATACGAATTTGACCGTGTGAGTGCATTCCAGATATCCGGGCGGGACCCTGGCGGTTGGCTAATGAGATACGAACTGGCTCAACCATCCGGGGTGACCCGTGGTTATTTCGATTATGACGTTGATAGCACCACACAGATAACAACTGCGTTCAATGGTTATTTGTGGATGCGGGTCCAAAGCGTTTATCGTGCTGATGAGGCAGCGCACCCTGTGACACTATTCCTGGATAAGGTAGCGCCTGTTCCAGGAAGTTTTTATGGTCAAAGTGGCGACTTGTCTTTGTTTATGACGACTGCCGATTTGCTGGCAGGCGGCGCATATCGACAATTGTATGATACGTATGATACGTATACGTATGATCCGTATGGTTTCGACAGGGGAAGCTTGTCCGGGGAATTGCCGCCTGTGATGGATTCCGGGTTCAGCGCGCGGCTCAATCTTCTGCAATTAAACTATCAGAGTGATGGTTCGTCGATCGTAATGACTTACTTTGCTCCATGGGATGCGCGCGGATTGGTGTATTCGCAGGGCGTGTATGGTGCTGATTCTTCGTACAGTTCAACGCAAGCGTTTTATGTCAGCGCGGTTCCTGAGCCGGGAGTGTCGTGGTTGTTTGGTTGTGGCTTGATGGCGGTAGTTGCAGCCCGCATAGCTCGAGTAGGGCGCAATAACCGAAGGGCATTGCGCCGGATGTGCGTCGCAACACAAGCACCCAAAACGTCCAGTGCAGTAGCTCTAGCAAAAGATATACATGGTGAGTTCTCGTGGCTGAGTTAAAACATAAAATAATGGCTAACAACGCCATCAACGCGGACGGCCTTGGGCGAACGTTAGCCATATCAAGGGGGTAGATGCGGTGGCACTGTTTGGGAAGCAGCCCGATGCTGGTCTTCTGTTCGGGGACGGCTCGTGGCGTGTGGCTCAGGGCCTAATCGAAGAGGCGCCGGTCATCCTACGCGTAAACGACAATCTCAAGCCTTTCGTGGGAAAGTCGGACCATACGCTGAAGATCGGCTTCGCAATCCCCCTGAATAATCCGAACCCCGGCGGGCTGCCGAATCCGGAAGAGAACGAGCAGCTTGGGTCCATCGAGGACCGCATTACTCAGGTCCTTCGCGAGAAGGGGTCCGTGGTCGAGGCCTTGGCTATCACCATGGGTACGTTCAAGGAGTTCGTATTTTACGCGAGGCCGAGCATGCCGGTTCAGGCTATTCACGAGAAGCTGATGGGCGAGATCAAGACCCACGAGGTTCAATGCTACGCGGAGATCGAGCCCAAGTGGGATACCTACAGACAGTGGGCGAATGGCTAACGAATAGGTTAGATCGTGCTTGCCACGATCTGAACCATTTGTTGGATGATCCCGGTCCATGAACGCCGGTAATCAAAGGGGCCAGGCACACAATAAAAGTTCACAGGCCCGCCCGCGTAGGGAGCAATAACCGAAGGGCATTGCGCCGGATATGCGTCGCAACACAAGCACCCAAAACGTCCAGTCATTCCCGCCCTGGTTTTGCTTTCCTCTCCTCACGGTCCCGCCGGAAATCGAGCCTGCCGGGCGGATCAGCGGCGAAGGTGTTTGAGCCCTAAATTTAGGGCTACCCCCGGCCAACGAGCCGTTGTCAGAAAACCACCTCAGCTACTCCCTATATACCGACAGGCAACCGAAGAATTATTTTTTTCCGCCAAACAAACTCCCCAGCACCCCCCGAATGATCGACCGGCCCACCTGGCTACCGATGGAACGGGCCGCAGATTTCACCATCGCTTCCGCTACGCCCTGGCGGCGGCCGTTTCCCCCCAGCAATCCTTCAAGCAGGCCACCACCATTTGCGGCGGCTTTGGCTGGCTGTTTTTCCTGCGCCTGCACGGCGGCAGCCTCGGCAGCCTCGGCGGCCTGGGTTGCACGTGCCTTCAGGGTCTCGTAGGCGGATTCGCGGTCGATGGCCTTGTCGTAGGCGCCGGCCACCAGCGAAGTCTGCATCAGGTGCTGGCGTTGCGCTGCGGTGATGGGGCCGATCTGACCCTGTGGCGGCACGATGAAGGCGCGCTCGACCACGCCAGGGCGGCCTTTCGCGTCGAGGCAGGACACCAGTGCTTCGCCTACCCCCAACTCGGTAATCGTGCTGGCTTCGTCGAGTTCGGGGTTGTCGCGCATGGTTTCGGCGGCGGCCTTGACGGCTTTCTGGTCGCGCGGGGAAAACGCGCGCAGGGCGTGCTGCACGCAGTTGCCCAACTGCGACAGGATCTTGTCCGGCACGTTGGCCGGGTTCTGGGTGACAAAATACACGCCCACGCCCTTGGAGCGGATGAGGCGTACCACCTGCTCGATTTTTTCCACCAGCGCATCGGGCGCGTCGTTGAATAGGAGATGAGCTTCGTCAAAAAAGAACACCAGCTTGGGCTTGTCGAGGTCGCCCGCTTCGGGCAGGTTTTCGAACAGTTCGGCCAGCATCCACAGCAGCAGCGTGGCGTATAGCTTGGGTGACTGCATCAGCGTGTCGGCCGAGAGAATGTTGATCACGCCGCGCCCGCGGTCGGTCTGGATCAGGTCGGCGATGTTCAGCATGGGTTCGCCGAAAATCTGCTCGCCGCCCTGCGATTCCAGAGACAGCAGGCCGCGCTGGATCGCGCCGATCGAAGCGGGCGAGACGTTGCCGTAATCGGTGGTGAATGTCTTGGCGTTTTCGCCGACGAAGGCGAGCATCGCGCGCAGGTCCTTCAGATCCAGCAGCAGCATGCCATTGTCGTCCGCCACCTTGAACACGAGATTCAGAACGCCACTCTGGGTTTCGTTCAGGTCCAGTATCCGTCCCAGCAGCAGTGGGCCCATGTCTGAAACCGTGGCGCGTACCGGATGGCCGCTGGTGCCGAATGGGTCCCACAGGGTGACGGGATAAGCCTGATGGGAAAAGCCTTCGAGCTTCAGCATGTCGACACGCTCGGCCACCTTGGCGTTGCCGCCCCCCGCCTGCGAAACTCCCGACAGATCGCCTTTCACGTCCGACATGAAACACGGCACGCCGATGCCGGAAAAGTGCTCGGCCAGCGTTTGCAGGGTGACGGTCTTGCCGGTGCCGGTGGCGCCGGTGATCAGGCCGTGGCGGTTAGCCATTTGCGGGAGCAGGTAAAGGTCGGTGGTGGCGTTTTTTGCGATGAGCAGGGGTTCGATCATGACGGTTCCTGTAAGCGTAATGCTGAAATTGTAGCGACTTCGAATGCTGGCTCGCCAAGGCCGGCTAATCGTTCTACCCGCAAGGGGTAGGCCGTGGTTGTATGGCCGCTGAAGCGTCAACAACCACGCTCCACAACCATGCTGCGCCGCGCACCCCGCTGGAGTCGCCAAATTTCGGCGGCACAAGCCTGGTGTCGATACGGTCGGAAAACACATAGCGTGGCCATAGCCGGGGGATGGTGTCATACAGCCGGCTGATGTTGGACACGCCGCCGCCGAGCACGATGACATCGGGATCGAGCAGGTTGATGATGCCGGCCAGCGCGCGTGCCAGCCTTTCCTCGTAACGCGCCAGCGTGGCACTGCAGGGGCCATAGCCCGCCTGTGCCAGTTGCGCGATTTCGTGCGCGGGCAAATCTTCGCCGCCGTAACGGACATGGTCCGCTGCCAGTGCGGGGCCGGAGAGCCAGGTTTCGATGCAGCCTTTTTTGCCGCAGTAACAGGCCGGCGCGGCGTCGAGTTCGCGCGGGCTGGGCCAGGGGTGCAGCAGGGCTTCGCCGGTAGCGGGGTGCATGCCGGTGGAGGCACGGTCGGCCTGGGCGTGCGCGAACTGGAAATAGGGCAGCGGGCTGTGCCCCCATTCGCCGGCAATCGCATTGGCGCCGTTAAGTACCTGGCCGTTGACGACAATGCCGCCGCCCACGCCGGTGCCGAGAATCACGCCAAAGACAATCGCAGCGCCGGCAGCCGCGCCATCGGTCGCCTCGGACAGTGCGAGGCAGTTGGCATCGTTGGCCAGCCGGACGGGGCGGCCCAGGGCATGTTCGAGGTCCTGTTGCAGCGGCTGGCCGTTGAGGCAGGTGGAGTTGGCGTTTTTTATCCGCCCGGTGGCAGGCGATATTGCACCGGGTGTTGCAATGCCGACCGAGCCGCCTGCGGCAAGCTCGATTTCGGCCTGCTGTACCAGCGCAGCAATGGCTGTAACGGTGGCCGGGTAATCGTTTTGCGGGGTGGCCACACGGCGGCGCAGGATTTCCTGTCCGTCTGCGTCGAGCGCGATCAGCTCGATTTTGGTGCCGCCGAGGTCAATGCCGAATCGTAGATAGGGAGCCAAGGTGTAAAATCTCCGGCTATTTAATTTGCGTTGGAATCAACATGGCAGGACATTCGAAATGGGCCAACATCCAGCACCGCAAGGGGCGCCAGGATGCCAAGCGCGGCAAGGTCTTTACCAAGCTTATCAAGTAAATCACCGTGGCTGCCAAAATGGGTGGTGGCGATGTCGGCATGAACCCGCGTTTGCGGCTGGCGATCGAGAAGGCCAAGGCTGAATCGATGCCGAAGGACAATATTGAAAATGCGGTCAAGCGCGGCAGCGGCCAGCTCGAAGGCGTGAACTATGAAGAGGCGCGCTACGAGGGTTACGGCATCGGCGGTGTCGCGGTCATCGTCGATTGCCTCACCGACAACAAGGTGCGGACCGTGGCCGATGTGCGTCACGCCTTCAATAAATACGGCGGCAATATGGGCACCGACGGCTGCGTGGCCTTCCAGTTCAAGCATTGTGGCCAGATCATCCTGGAGCCGGGCGCCAGCGAAGAAGCGGTGATGGAAGCCGCGCTGGATGCAGGCGCCGACGACATCATCCCGAACGAGGATGGATCGATCGAGGTGCTGACCTCGCCCGATCCCAGCACCTTCGAGGCGGTTAAAGAAGCGCTGGAAAAAGCCGGGTTCAAGCCGGCTGTGGCTGAAATCACCATGCGCGCCGAGGCGGAAACCGAACTGGCGGGTGACGATGCGATCCAGATGCAGAAAATCCTCGACGCGCTCGATGTGCTCGACGATGTTCAGGATGTCTACACTAACGCCGTGCTTCCTGAGTGAGGCGTAAGGGGTAAGACGTGAAGCGGGTTCACCATGAGCTGGTAGCTTGGCAGCAAGCCATGCTTCTGGTGAGGCAGGTGTACGAATTGACAGCGGGGTTTCCTGCTGACGAGCGATTCGGACTGGTGGCGCAAATGCGGCGTGCGGCTGTGTCGATCCCCAGCAATATTGCTGAGGGCGCAGCACGCCAGTCCAAGCGTGAGTTTGCACAGTTTCTGATCGTGGCGCGTGGTTCGCTGAGCGAATTGGATACGCAATTCAGAATCGCCCAGGATTTGGTTTTTTGTCCACCGCAGAGCGAACTGGAAATGCAGATAGACCGTGTTTTCAGTTTATTGGGTGGGCTACTCAAATCCCAGCAGGAATCAGATAGAACATGACAGCCCCCAACCTTGCCTCCTCACCCCTTACCCCTCACCCCTCACGCATACTGGGTATCGATCCCGGTCTGCGGCTCACCGGCTTTGGCGTGATCGAGCAGACCGGCCAGAAGCTGGCCTATGTCGCCAGCGGCGTGATCAAAAGCGGGGAGGGCAGCCTGCCGCAACGACTGGGCGTGCTGTTTGCGGGATTGAATGAGGTGATCGCTACGTATCAGCCCGATACCTGCTCGGTCGAGATTGTCTTCGTCAACGTCAATCCGCAATCGACGCTGCTGCTCGGGCAGGCGCGCGGCGCGGCAATCTGCGCAGCGGTGTCCAACGAACTGCTGGTGGCCGAATATACGGCGCTGCAGATCAAGCAATCCGTGGTGGGCCAGGGCAAGGCCGCCAAGGAACAGGTGCAGGAAATGGTCAAGCGCTTGTTGAGCCTGCCTGTCGCGCCGACGGCGGATGCGGCGGACGCGCTGGCGTGTGCCATCACCCATGCGCACGGCAGCCGCCTGGGGGCGCATTCCACAGCGGGGTATCGCGTCAAGGGCGGGCGCCTGGTATGAACTCCCGGCCGCCAGTTGAACCTTCCGCGGGTATCCTGTCACTATCGAAAGACTTTGAGGGTCGGCCGCATACCATGAATGGACGCGCCAAATGATAGGCCGGATTACCGGCGTGCTTGCCGCCAAGCAGCCGCCGCAGGTACTGGTGGATGTGAACGGCATCGGCTACGAAATCGACGTGCCCATGAGCACGTTCTACAACCTCCCCGCCATCGGTGAAAAGGTCAGTCTGCTGACCCATCTGGCGATTCGTGAAGACGCGCATCTGCTTTATGGCTTTGGCAGCGATATTGAACGTGCGGCGTTTCGCGAGTTGCTGAAGGTCTCGGGAATCGGCGCCAAGACCGCCTTGTCCGTGCTGTCCGGCTTGTCGGTCAATGATCTGTCGGTGGCCATTGCCGAGCAGGAAATCGGCCGTATCGTGAAAGTCCCGGGAATCGGCAAGAAGACTGCGGAGCGCTTGCTGCTCGAACTCAAGGGCAAGCTGGTATTCGCCGGCGCCATCGCCAGCGCGGCGCCTGCAGGGGTGTCGGATGATGTGCGACAAGCGCTGCTGGCACTGGGGTATAACGAGCGCGAGACCACCGAGGCCTTGCGACAACTTCCTGCCGACCTCCCGGTCGGCGAAGCCATCCGGTCTGCGTTACGGAGCCTGTCGCGCCCCTAAAGCCATGAGGATCACGCCACACGGACCCGGCCCCAAGCTTGTATCGTTGCGTCGCCGCTTCCTGTGGTTGCTGATCGGGGTGGTGGGCCTGTTCACGGCGGGCATGGCCTTGAGCCTGGTATTCAGTTTGCGTTCGAATGAGGCCGCTGTAGCGCATCTGCTGAATGTGGAAGCAGTGCAGGCGAAAGCCAATGTAATGCGGCACTGGGATTATTACCGGGACTTGGTGAATAACCTTTCGCACGATCCGCAACTGATTGATCTGATGCTGGTCGGCTCGATTGAAGACAAAGAGCAATGGGCGGACTCACGTCGGCGATTGGTGCCGAGTATCCTGGGACTGGCGCTGGTGAGCCTGGAAGGCGAAATATATGGCGATACCAATTTGTTGCGCGTGGGGCCGAGTTGTCGGCGCGACCTTCGCCAGGGCGGCGCGAGTATTCTCAATCAGGCTCCGATCCATCGCGATGTGGTGGGGTTGGAGCATGTCGATCTTATCGCTGAGGTGCGCGGACCTGATGATGAAGCACTCGGCAAGGTATTCGTGAGTGTGCGGCTGGAGCAGTTGCAACGCGTCATCGATGACTCCACTCAGCCTGGACATGCTATTACCCTGTGTGATGGTGCGGGCAAGCCAGTGGTCAGTAGCGGTTCCCTGCAGGGTGCTGTTCAGGAGATCAGCGTGCCATTGCCAAAAACAGGGTGGAGTTTGGTCGTTCAATCGCCCTTGCAGCGTCTCAGCTACAGCGGCTTGATGCAAATTTTCGTCGGGATGCTCACCCTGGCAGGTGTGCTGGTTTTGCTCATTGTGGTGGTGCAACGGCTGCGCCACCCGGTTTTGCAGGATATCGAAGCGGCGCTGGACGCGCTTGCCTGTCTGACGCGCGATGAATCCCCTCCGCCCATTGTTACCCGCTACAGCGAATTCGCCCATGCGGCCGAATCCATCAACCGGATCGCGGTGCATCTGCATGAACAGCGCGAGCAACTCGACCGGCTGAGTCACACGGACTCACTGACCGGACTACCCAATCGCCGTGCATTTGAAACCCGTTTTCCGCACATGCTGGGCCTGGCTGAACGGGGTCGTCCCACGGCCCTGGTGTTGCTGGACCTCGACCTGTTCAAGACCATTAACGACCAGCTGGGCCACGCCGCCGGAGACCAGGCCCTGATTGCGCTGGCCAACACGCTCAAGGCGCTGACGCGGAGCTCGGACATGGCAGCCCGCCTGGCCGGGGACGAGTTTGTCGTGTTGCTGTCCGGACTGGACAATCAGGGCATGCTGGCCTGGTATCGGCGCATGGCGGATCACTTCAAAGGCGAGCTTCGTGCTGCGGGCCTGAATATCGGCAATACGATCAGCGCCGGCCAGACCTGGCTGCAGGATGTGGAATCCGACACCATCGGCCAAGCGCTGGCGCGTGCAGACCGCGCACTGTATCAGGCCAAGGAGCGTGGGCGTGGCCAGTTGGTATTCGCTGCTGCATTGGGTGAAAAGGACACAGGGTAGAATCGGCAGCTGTTATACCCCTCGCTGCATCTGGCTCTTGTCGGCCAATCTTCCCTCCTGGAACGCCTCATCGCCGAGCACTCATCGGTCGATAACGCACGTCTGCAGATCGTCGAT
>JANJUT010000271.1 GCA_024710445.1 Thiobacillus sp. | reverse complement strand
GCAGGCCGCCCACCAACACGGTCAGACCACCCTTGACCTTGCCCTGCACCATACCGGTGACAATCCGGCCTTCGTTCATGGCGGCTTCCAGATCCAGCCATGCAGCCAGTTTCTTGGCGCGCTCGCGCGACAGCTTGGTGGCGCCAAATCCGTCTTCGATCGACTCGATGGCGACCGAAACAAAATCACCGATCGTGGCTTCAACTTCGCCCTGATCGTTCTTGAATTCTTCAATGGGAATCAGGCTCTCGGATTTGAGGCCGGCATTCACCGTCACGAAGTTGCCGTCGATGCCGACGATTTCAGCGGTGATCACTTCACCCTGGCGCATTTCCTGGTGTTCAAGGGATTCCTCGAACAGCGCAGCAAAGCTCTCCATCGTTTCAGGGGCAGCGGAAGCGGTAGCAGTAGACATTTAAAACCTTCAGTCCGTCGGTAAGGACGGGGTTAGTTGCAAAAAGCCAACCTGCAGGGCGCAGGCCGACACGGGTAAAACTTACTTGTTGCCGGTCCTGGACGAAGCATAGTGCGCCAGTACCGCCTGCACCGCCGATTCGATATCCATTTGGGTCGTATCGAGAAACAGCGCATCGGGTGCGGGTTTCAGCGGCGCCACCGCGCGGGCGGTGTCGCGCGCATCGCGCGCCTGCATGTCAGCAACAAGGGCTGGGAGATTAGCAGAGTTCCCCTTTCCGATCAACTGCTTATACCGCCGCTCGGCACGTGCCTCCGCGCTGGCGGTCAGGAACACTTTGGCCACGGCGTCAGCAAATACCACGGTACCCATGTCACGGCCGTCGGCCACCAGTCCCGGCGCTTGCCGATAGGCGCGCTGGCGGTCGAGCAAGGCTGTGCGCACAGCAGGCAACGCTGCCACTTTCGAGGCACCCTCGCCCACGGTTTCCGCACGGATCGCCTCGGTGACATCCTCATCCGTCAGCCACACCGCGCCGTCGTGGAATGATGCCGGCAATTTTGCCGCCAGCTCGGCCACGCGCGCTTCATCATCCAGCGCCACACGGTGCTTCATGGCCGACAGCGCAGTCAACCGGTAAAGTGCGCCGCTGTCGAGAAAATGGAACCCCAGCGCGACGGCCACCCGCTCGGCCACGGTGCCCTTGCCCGACGCTGACGGACCATCGATGGTGATGACCGGGATATCGCGTGAAGTCGATGTCATTGGGCAATACCTGAAAAACGCTTGAAATAATCGGGGAAGGTCTTGTTCACGCACGCTGGGTCATTGATGCGCACCGGTACGTCACCCAGCGTCACCAATGACAAGCACATCGCCATGCGGTGATCGTCGTAGGTATCGATGACCGCATGGGGGATCAGTTTTGCGGGCGGGGTGATGCGGATGAAGTCAGCGCCCTCTTCCACCGTCGCGCCCACCTTGCGCAGCTCGGTTGCCATGGCGGCGATGCGATCGGTTTCCTTCACGCGCCAGCTGGCGATGTTGTTGAGCGTGGTCACGCCGTCGGCAAACAATGCCGCCACCGCCAGCGTCATGGCGGCATCAGGAATATGGTTGCAATCCAGCGTAACGGCCTTCAGGCGGCCACTCTGCGGCGCACGCGCCTCGATCCAGTTCGGCCCCATCTCAATCCGCGCCCCCATCTGTGCCAGGGCATCGGCAAAGCGGACATCGCCCTGCACGCTGTCGCGCCCGACACCTTCCACCCGCACTGGGCCCCCGCCGATCGCACCGGCGGCAAGAAAATATGAGGCCGATGAAGCATCGCCCTCGATCCAGATTTCGCCGGGGCTCTGATAACGCGCCTGTGCCGGCACGCCAAAGCGCTGCCAGCCATCCTGCGCAACATACACCCCGAAGCGGTGCAGCATCGCCAGCGTAATGCCGATGTACGGTTTGGAAATCAACTCACCCACGACTTCGATGGTCGTACTGCGCTGCCGCAGCGGCAGTGCCATCATCAGGCCGGTCAGGAACTGGCTCGACACATTGCCGCGCACCTGCGTGGTGTCGCCCGTCAAGGTGGCAGGATGAACATGCAGCGGCGGAAAACCTTCCTCGCCAAGATAATCGATACGGGCGCCCACCAGGCGCAGCGCATCCACCAGATCGCCGATGGGGCGCTCGTGCATCCTGGAAACGCCTTTCAGTACATACTCGCCACCGGACAAGGCGCACGCTGCGGTAAGTGAACGAAATGCCGTCCCAGCATTCCCCAGAAACAATTCGGCCTGCTTCACAGGAAACGCGCCATCGACTCCGTGAATCTCGTAATCGTCGGAATCGCTCATCCGCACCACGCCCACACCCAGTGTGCGCAAGGCATCGAGCATCACCCGCGTGTCATCCGAATCCAGTAGCGCGCGCACGATCGTGGTGCCTTTTGCCAATGCTGCCAGCAGCAGCACGCGGTTGGAAATGCTTTTGGATCCGGGCAGGCGCACTGTGCCGCGTGCGGCCGTGCTTGCAGGTAAATCGAGAAATTCCATCAAACGTCCTGTGTTTTCATCCAGTTTTCACGGGCGGCCCGGGCACGCAAAAACATGTCCAGCAAAGCCTCTGCGTCTTTTTCAGCCACAGCCTGGCGCATCGCCTGCAAGGCGCCAAGATAGGCATCGATTTCCGTCAACAGTGCCGGTCGGTTCGCCATGGCAATGTCGCGCCACATTTCCGGGCTGCTGCCGGCAATCCGCGTGAAATCGCGAAAGCCGCTGGCGGCAAAACGAAAAAACGTATCGCTATCCGCGCGACCGGCCAGTTCATCCACCAGGGCAAATGCGGCCAGATGGGGTAAATGGCTGACGGCGGCGAAGATGCGGTCGTGCAGCGCGGCATCCAGTGTCTCAACCTGCGAGCCCGCCGCCACCCACAAGGCCTGCACGGTGGCAAGCGCATCAGCACGGGTATCGGGCTCGGGTGTGAGCACTACTTTTTTACCTTCATACAAATCCGCGCGCGCGGCCAGCGGTCCGCTCTGCTCGGAACCGGCAATCGGGTGGCCAGGCACGAAATCGTTGAAACGCGTTGTCAATACCGCACGTGCCGCCGCAATGACATTGCCCTTGGTACTGCCGGCGTCGGTGATGATGGCGCCTGGTTTCAGATGCGGCAGTAACGCTGACAGCACACTTTCAGTATCACCCACCGGCATCGCCAGGAAAATACAGTCCGCCTGACCCGCAGCCGCCCAATCGGCCACGCGATCAATCAACCCGCGCCCGATTGCCGCATCCAGGCTGGCCGGATTGCGGCCCACGCCAAGCACCTCGCCCACCGCACCCGCCTGTTTCAAGGCCAGGGCAAACGAGCCACCGATCAGGCCGGCACCAACGATGGCGAGTTTTTTGACGATCACAGACAGTCCTTCCGACCGCGAGGGTCAAGCCGTGGTTCTAAAGCCGCTAAAGCGGCAAGAACCATGCTCAATGTGTCGAGGAAACGGGTGTTCTGCCCGGCCAGCCCCACCGATATACGCAGGAATTCAGGCAGGCCGTAGTTGGCAACCGGGCGCACGATCAGGCCGCGTGCCAGCAATTCAGCATTGATCCGTGCCGCGTCGCCGACCTTTGCCAGCAGAAAATTGCCTTTCGACGGGACAGTGTCGACGCCCAGTGCGTCAAGCCCTGCCACCAACTGCGCCATGCCCGCACTATTCAGGGCATAGCTGCGTGCCAGGAATTCGCTGTCATCGAGCGCCGCCTCGGCGGCAGCCAGGGCCGGCGCATTGACGTTGAACGGTTGGCGCACGCGATTCAGCAAATCGATGACTTCAGCGCTGCCCAGACCATAACCAACACGCAATCCCGCCAGGCCATAAGCCTTGGAAAAAGTACGGCTGATCAGCAGATTGGGGAAACGTGCCAGCCAGCCAGCGGTGTCGCAACGCTCGGCCGGTGGCAGGTACTCGCCGTAGGCTTCATCCAGCACCACCAGAACAGACGGCGGCACGGTTGCGAGAAAGGCCTCGATCTCGCTCCATGGCAGGAACGTACCGGTCGGGTTGTTGGGATTGGCGATCCAGAGCACACGCGTGTCGTCACGGATCGCCGCGCGCATGGCGCCGAGGTCGTGCCCGTACTCCTTTGCTGCCACGGCTATGCCCTGTGCACCCGCCGTCTGGGTGGCAATCGGATACACCGCAAAGGCATGCTGCGCATAGACTGAAGAGGTGCCGGCGGTCAGGAAGGCACGCGCCGCCATGTCGAGGATGTCGTTCGATCCGTTGCCCAGCACGATCTGGTTCGCCGCCACACCAAATTTTACCGACAGCTTCGATTTCAACGCAAAGCCGGCACCATCCGGATAGAGCGCCATGTCATGCAACGCGTCCTGTGCTGCCGCCAGCGCGAGCGGGCTGGGACCAAGCGGATTTTCGTTCGATGCCAGCTTGACGATATCGGCCTCGTTCAAACCCAGTTCGCGCGCCAGTTCGGATATGGGCTTGCCAGGCAGATATGGAGCAATCGCACGCACGTGCGCAGGCGCCAGGCCGGAACAAGTCATGTCGCGGGCCTTCATGCTGAAGCGGCGGGATAGGAACCAAGAACCTTGAGAAACGCGGCGCGTGTTTCGATTTCGGCCAGCGCCGCAATCATTTCCGGATCCTCGCGATGGCCATTGCAGACGACAAAGAACAGGTACTCCCAGTTGCTTCCCCGTGCCGGGCGCGATTCCAGCTTGCTCATGGAGATGCCGGCATCGGCCAGCGGCTGCAGCAGTTTGACGATGGCACCCGGCTGATTGCGCGCACCCATCACCAGCGAAGTTTTGTCGCGCCCGGACGGTGCCGCATCGGTTTTCCCCAGCACCAGAAAACGCGTGGTATTGCTGAGTTCATCTTCGATGCGCGCTTCCACCACGGTCAGACCATACAACTCGGCAGCAGCGACCGAACCCAGTGTCACCGCATCGGGATCGGCCGCGGCGCGCACCGCGCCATCGCTGTTGCTGACCACGCTGATGCGTTCGGCCCCGGGAAGGTGGCGATTGAGCCACAGCTGGCATTGCGCAAGCGATTGCGCATGGCCATAGATGCGGGCAATGCCTTCCAGGTCCGCATGCTTGCGCATCAGCATCTGGTGAATCGGCAGCATCACCTCGCTGCAGATTTTCAGCGGGCTGGAAACGATGAGATCGAGCGTGCGCGCAATGGCGCCTTCGGTCGAGTTTTCCACCGGCACCACGGCGAAGTCGGCCCGGCCGGTTTCCACCGCATGAAAACAGGCGTCGATATCCGCCTCGGCCAGCGCTTCGGCCTCATGGCCAAAGTGCTTGTGCACCGCCTGCTGGCTGAAAGTGCCTGCCGGCCCCAGATACGCCACGCGCGTGGCCTGTTCCAGCGCACGACAGGACGAAATGATTTCGCGGATCAGTCGCTCGATCACCTCGCCTGACAATGGTCCAGGATTGTTTTCGCGCAGGCGGCGCACAATCTGCGCCTCGCGCTCGGGGCGATAGATTTTCTCGCCCTTCTTGGTATGGCCCACCTGCTGGGCGATACCGGCACGCTCCGACACCAGTTGCAGGATCGCGTCGTCGATACCGTCAATGCGCGCGCGCAGCGCCTTCAGCGCATCATCCATCATTATTCAGGCAGATAACGTACGGCCAGCACGCCAGCGATGGCAGCGAGTTGCTGCGTCACTGCAGCAGTCACGGCGCTGTCGACATCGACCAGCGTGTAGGCGATATCCCCCTTGGACTTGTTGACCATGTTGTGAATATTGAGTCCGGCTGCGGCCAGCGCAGTCGAAATCTGGCTCACCATATTGGGGACGTTGGCATTGGCGACCGCGATGCGATATGCGGATTCGCGCGGCATGCTGACGTTGGGGAAGTTGACCGCATTCAGCACATTGCCGTTTTCCAGATAGTCCGCCACCTGCTCGGCCACCATGACCGCGCAGTTTTCTTCAGCCTCGGACGTGCTCGCGCCCAGGTGCGGCAGCGCCACCACTTTGGCATGGCCCTTCAGCGCATTGGCCGGGAAGTCGCAGATGTAGGCATGCAGCTTGTTGGCGTCGAGCGCCTCGATCACCGCAGCGTTATCCACCACGCCTTCGCGCGCAAAGTTGAGCAGGACCGCGCCGGGTCGCATCACCCCGATACGCTGGGCATTGATGAGGTTACGCGTGGCATCCAGCAACGGCACATGCAGGGTGACAAAATCAGCCTGTCGCAGCACGTCTTCCACGCTTTCGGCGCGCCTGACCTGTGACGGCAGCCGCCAGGCGGCATCCACCGTAATCGCCGGGTCGTAACCGATCACGTTCATGCCAAGCTTGATCGCGGCTTCGGCAATATACGAGCCGATCGCACCGAGACCGATGACACCAAGCGTGCGGCCCGGCAGTTCCATGCCGGCAAAATTCTTTTTGCCGGCTTCGGTCGCCTTGTGCATCTCTTCGTCCGTGCCGGACAGACCTTCGACAAACTTGAGCGCCGGCACCAGATTGCGTGCGCCCATCAACATGCCGGCCACCACCAGTTCCTTCACTGCATTGGCGTTGGCACCCGGTGCATTGAATACCGGCACGCCACGTTCAGTCAGTTTCTTGACCGGAATATTGTTGGTGCCCGCACCCGCGCGACCAATCGTCCGCACCGATGCAGAGATTTCCATCTCGTGCATGTTGGCCGAGCGAACCAGGATCGCATCAGGGTCCGTGACATCACCGCCTACAACATAATGCTGCGGCAGACGTGCCAGTCCACGTGCGGAAATGGCATTGAGCGTGAGGACCTTGCGCGCGTCAGCCATGGCTTTTCTCGAATTCGGCCATGTAGGCGACCAGTGCGCGCACGCCATCAACCGGCATGGCGTTGTAGATCGAAGCCCGCATGCCGCCGACCGAACGATGACCCTTTAGCTGCAGCAGGCCGCGTTCCTTGGCGCCCTTGAGGAAAGCCTCGTCGAGTCCCGCGTCCTTCAGCGTGAACGGCACGTTCATCAGCGAACGATTGTCCATCGCCACCGGCGAATTGTAGAAATCGGTCGCGTCGAGCGCGTCATACAGCAGGCCGGCTTTTTCACGGTTGGTCTTTTCCATTGCGGCGAGACCACCGCGCACCTTCAGCCACTTGAACACCAACCCGGCGGTATACATGGCGAAGGTCGGCGGTGTGTTGTACATCGACTCGTTGTCCGCATGCGTCTTGTAGTCGAACATGGTCGGCGTACCGGCAACAACCTGGCCGATCAGGTCCTCGCGCACGATGACGATGGTGAGGCCCGCCGGGCCGATGTTCTTCTGCGCGCCGGCGTAGATCACGCCGAATTTCGACACGTCGATCGGCCGCGACAGGATGGTCGACGACATGTCGGCCACCAGCGGCACGCTGCCGGTGTCCGGCGTCCAGAACATCTCCACCCCGCCAATGGTCTCGTTCGGCGTGTAATGGACATACGCGGCATTGGGATCAAGCTTCCACTGATCCTGTGCCGGTGCATAGCTGAAGTTCTTGTCTTCGCTCGTCGCCACCACATTGACCGCACCGTATTTCCTGGCTTCCTTGATCGCTTTTTTCGACCACTCGCCGGTGTTCAGATAATCGGCGCTGGCTTTGCCTCGCAGCAAGTTCATCGGCACCATGGCGAACTGCGAGGACGCGCCGCCCTGCAGGAACAGCACCTTGTAGTTGGCGGGAATCCCCATCAACTCGCGCAGATCGGCTTCAGCCTCGGCGGCAATTCCCATGAACTCCTTGCCGCGATGACTCATTTCCATCACCGACATGCCACTGCCATGCCAGTCGACCATTTCGGCCTGAACCTGCTGCAACACATCCTTGGGCAACACGGCGGGGCCGGCGCTGAAGTTATATATGGTCATGCTTTTAGTCCTCTGATTCCTCTTCGTTGTCGGCTTCAGCCACTTTTTCCAGGCTGATCAGTGTTTCACCCTTGTCCAGATTGATCAGGGTGACGCCCTGAGTCGAACGACTCATGGCGCGTATTTCCTTGACGCGGGTGCGGATCAGCACGCCGCCGGTGGTAATCAGCATGATCTCGTCTTCCGGCTTCACCAGCGTGGCGGCGACCACGCGGCCGTTGCGCTCGCTGGTCTGGATCGCGATCATGCCTTGCGTGGCGCGGGCATGGCGAGTGTATTCGGTAATCGGCGTGCGTTTGCCGAAGCCATTCTCGGTTGCAGTCAGAACGAAATCGTTTTCGTCCTCGGCCACCAGCAGCGAAATCAGCTTCTTGTCCTTGGCGAGTTTCATGCCGATGACGCCACGCGCGGTGCGGCCCATCGGGCGCACGTCGTTCTCGTCGAAACGCACGGCCTTGCCGCCGTCGGAGAACAGCATCACATCGTGACGACCGTCGGTGATCGACGCGCCGATCAGGAAATCGCCGTCGTCCAGTCCGACCGCAATGATGCCGGCGGTGCGTGGACGCGAGAAGTCGCTCAAAGGCGTTTTCTTGACGATGCCGTTGCTGGTGGCCATGAACACGTAATGCTCGTCGTCAAAGGTCTTGACCGGCAGCAGTGCATTGATCTTTTCACCCTCTTCCAGCGGCAGCAGGTTGACGATGGGCTTGCCGCGCGCGGCACGACCGCCCGCTGGGACGTTGTAAACCTTGAGCCAGTACAGGCGCCCACGGTTGGAGAAGCAGAGGATGAAATCGTGGGTATTGGCGACGAACATCTTCTCGATGAAGTCTTCATCCTTGGTCCCGGCCGCCTGCTTGCCGCGTCCGCCGCGTTTCTGCGCACGGTAGTCGTCCATCGGCTGCGACTTCATGTAGCCGCCGTGCGACAGCGTGACGACCATCTCTTCCGGCTTGATCAGGTCCTCCATCGACATGTCCTGCGCATTTTCGACGATGACCGAGCGCCGTTCATCGCCGAACTGCTCCTGGATCTGGGTCAGTTCTTCGCGGATGATCTGGGTGATGCGAGCCGGATTGGCCAGGATATCGAGCAGGTCGGCGATCTTGTCCATCACGTCCTTGTATTCGCCGATGATCTTGTCCGACTCCAGATTGGTGAGGCGCTGCAACTGCATCTCGAGGATGCGCTGCGCCTGGATTTCGGACAGATGATAGCCATCGCCATGCAGGCCGTATTCCGGCCCGATATTGACCGGCCGCGAGAATTCGGGATCGATGCGTGCCAGCATCTCCTCGACCATGGCCGATTTCCAGGCACGGTCGAGCAGACGCTCTTTCGCGATCACCGGCGTTTCCGAGGACTTGATCAGTTCGACGATCTCGTCGACGTTGGCCAGCGCCACCGCCAGGCCTTCCAGGATGTGGCCACGCTCGCGCGCCTTCCTGAGATCGAACACCGTGCGGCGGGTGACGACTTCGCGACGATGGCGCAGGAAGGCGTCGAGCATTTCACGCAGGTTGAGCAGGCGCGGCTGACCATCGATCAGCGCCACCATGTTCATGCCGAAGGTATCCTGCATCTGCGTCTGCTTGTACAGGTTGTTCAGGATGACATCGGCGTTCTCGCCGCGCTTCAGCTCGATGTAGACGCGCATGCCGGACTTGTCGGACTCGTCCCGAAGGTCGGCAATGCCGTCGATCTGCTTTTCGCGCACCAGCTCACCGATCTTGATCAGCAGGTTGGCCTTGTTCACCTGGTACGGCAGCTCGTCGATGATGATCGCCTGCTTGCCGCCGCTCCTGTCGAGGTCCTCGACGTGGCAGGTCGCGCGCATCACCAC
>JANJUT010000248.1 GCA_024710445.1 Thiobacillus sp. | reverse complement strand
TAGCGACATTACGAATCCGGCCTACCCCTTGCGGGGACAAAGGCAGGCGCGCGGCCAGGCGTGCCAGCGGGTGTATAGCGAGTCCACCCGACAGGTGAATCCGATCAAAGGCAGATAATTCAGTATTCATGCGGTATCCATTGATGGTCATAAGCGGTCAACTGAGGTTTGTAGGATCATGTCCCGTGCTAACATTTCGCGCATGAAAATGCGCTCCATATCCATATATATAGTGTCCCTGTTGCTGTGCGGGCTGAGTCTGGCTGCCTGCGGCTCCAAGGGTGACCTGTATCTTCCCGAAAAACCTGCTGCACCGCAACGGACTTCCAATTGAATACCCTGCATCGACTCGACGGCCGCCTCCATCTTGAAGGGGTGGCACTGGATACGCTTGCCGAGCGCTTTGGCACCCCTCTTTATGTGTACTCCAAAGCCGCACTGGAAAGCGCCTATCAAGCTTACGCCCAGGCATTTGCCAAAACGCCGCATCTGATCTGCTATGCAGTAAAGGCCAACTCCAGCCTGGCGATACTCAACCTGTTTGCGCGTCTCGGTGCCGGTTTCGACATCGTCTCCGGCGGAGAACTGATGCGCGTTCTGGCCGCCGGCGGGGACCCCGGCAAGATCGTTTTTTCCGGTGTCGGCAAAACGGCGGACGAAATGCGTGCCGCGCTCAAGGCTGGCATTCTGTGCTTCAACGTCGAATCGGTCAGCGAACTGCATCGCCTGAATCGCGTGGCCGGCGAAGAAGGCCGGGTTGCGCCCGTGTCGTTTCGCGTCAATCCCGATGTCGATCCAAAGACGCATCCGTATATCTCCACGGGCCTGAAAGAAAACAAGTTCGGCGTGCCGATAGGGGACGCGCCTGCGCTATACCGCCTGGCCGCCGGCCTGCCCCACCTCAAAATCACCGGCATCGATTGCCACATCGGCTCGCAACTGACCGACCTCTCCCCCCTGGCCGACGCGGCCAAGCGGGTACTGGCCCTCGTCGACACGCTGTCCAAGGAAGGCATCACACTCCATCACATCGATCTCGGTGGGGGCGTCGGCATTCGCTACAACGACGAAACCCCGCCTGATCTTGAGGCCTATGGCCAAACGCTGGCTGCGCTTTTTGCAGGTCGTCACGAGAAACTGCTGCTGGAGCCAGGCCGCTCACTCGTCGGCAATGCGGGGTTGCTGCTGACGCGCGTCGAGTACTTGAAGCCTGGGGAAGACAAAAATTTCGCCATCGTCGATGCCGCTATGAACGATTTGATGCGGCCGGCACTTTACGAGGCGTATCACGGTATCGTCGCCGTCAACCAGAAAAAAGCGGCACCACAACGCTACGATATCGTCGGCCCAATCTGTGAAACCGGCGATTTCATTGGCTTTGCGCGCGATCTGGCGATTGATGAAGGCGACCTGCTCGCCATTCTTTCAGCCGGCGCATACGGCATGAGCATGGCTTCGAATTACAATTCCCGTCCTCGCGCGGCAGAAATCCTGATCGACAGGAATGAAATCCATGTCATTCGCGAGCGTGAAACACAGAAAGGGCTAATGGCTGGAGAACGGCTTATTTAGTTATTTCCAGAGCATCCTGGCAAACACGTATTTTTATGTTTTTTAGTGTCGGATCAATACATTTTGCTTGACTGCTACATTTTTTCTCTGGTTATTCACGCAACATCCTGACTATCCATTGAACCCCCCGGAAAAGTAACTAGAATGAAGCTCACCAAGCGGAGCCTCGGTATCGCCCGTCTTTTGAGGGTTTCGGGCAAGTCGTTCGCCTGTTGATACCACGCTTTGGAAGTGCAAATTCTGACTGCACGTGGCTTCAAGCTGTAGTGATAAGTGAATGTGTTCAACTTCTAAGGAGTGTTACATGGCAACAGCAAAAAAACCCGCCGCCAAACCGGCGGCCAAGAAGGCGGCCCCCGCCAAGAAACCCGTAGCCAAAAAGGCCGCCCCGGCTAAAAAGGCAGTCGCCGCTAAAAAACCAGTAGCGAAAAAGCCCGTAGCCAAAAAGGCAGCCCCGGCTAAAAAGGCAGTCGCCGCTAAAAAACCAGTAGCGAAAAAGCCCGTAGCCAAAAAGGCAGCTCCGGCTAAAAAGGCAGTCGCCGCTAAAAAACCAGCAGCGAAAAAGCCCGTGGCCAAAAAGGCAGCTCCGGCTAAAAAGGCAGTCGCCGCTAAAAAACCAGCAGCGAAAAAGCCCGTGGCCAAAAAGGCAGCTCCGGCAGCCAAAAAACCTGCTGCAAAGAAGCCCGCAGCGAAAAAGCCCGTTGCAAAGAAAGCGGCTCCTGCCGCCAAACCTGCCCCGGCTCCTGCTGCGGCTCCCGCACCGGCGGTACCGGTCATCAAGCCTTTCGGGCTCTAACAGGTCGGGCACTGCCCAATCTGAAACGGGGGCTTGTCCCCCGTTTTTTATTGCCCGCGTTTCATGGACAGCAACCCCGTCCCGGCGTAATCACGACTGGGGCGACACCCTGCGACTGCTGCGAACTGCCTGCAGCGCATGTACAACCCATGGCAAACGCAGCACCAACAGCAGCGTAAGGACCACTGCGTAGACCAGCGGGTCGGTCAGGTCTTTCTTCACCAGCCAGAGATAGTGGATCACGCCCAGAATGGCGATGGCGTAAACCAGGCGGTGCAATTGCTGCCAACGACGGCCCAGGCGCCGCATCATGGCGTGAGTCGACGTCAGGGCAAGCGGTACAAGCAGAACGAAAGCCGCAAACCCCACCGTAATGAAAGGCCGCTTGACGATGTCCTTGACAATCGCTGCCGGGTCGAAAAACTGATCCAGCCAGATGTAGGTGACAAAATGCAGGCAGGCATAGAAGAAAGCAAACAACCCCAACATGCGCCGGTAACGAATCAGTTCGGCATGGCCGGTCAGGCGTCGCAAGGGTGTGACCGACAGCGTCACCATCAATCCGACCAGCGTCCAGGTGCCAAGGGAACGGGTGATGAACTCGATCGGATTGGCGCCCAGCCCGCCACTGAAGCCCAGAACAATCAGCCGCGTCAGCGGCAGCAGGCAGACGGCAAACACCCAGAACCTGGGGTTATGAAAAACACGCCTCATCAGAAATACCTTTTCAGATCCATGCCCCGGTACATCTGTGCAACCTGCGCGCCGTAGCCATTGAACATCAGGGTATCGCGCTTGAAGAATTCGCCGATGCGGCGTTCCCTGGCCTGGCTCCAGCGCGGATGGTCCACCTGCGGATTGACGTTGGAATAGAAGCCATACTCGCTGGGCGTTGCCTTCATCCAGGCGGTCAGCGGCTGTTTCTCGACAAAGCGGATCCTGACGATGGACTTGGCGCTCTTGAAACCATACTTCCACGGCACCACCAGCCGGATCGGTGCACCATTCTGGTTGGGCAACACCTCGCCGTACAGTCCCACCGCCAGCAGCGTCAGCGGGTTCATCGCCTCATCCATCCGCAAACCCTCGACATAGGGCCAGTCGAGCACCCGTGAACGTTGCCCCGGCATCTGTCCGGGATCGTGCAGCGTGACGAACTCGACATATCTGGCATTACCGGTTGGATTCGCGCGGCGGATCAGTTCGTGCAGGGGGAATCCCACCCACGGGATCACCATCGACCAGCCTTCCACGCACCGCATCCGGTAAACACGTTCCTCCAACGGCGCCAGTTTCAGCAGCATATCCATGTCATACACGCCGGGCTTGTTCACTTCACCCTCGACAGCCACCGTCCACGGCCGCGTGTTCAAGCCGCCAGCGTTCTCGGCCGGATCGCTTTTGCCGGTGCCAAACTCATAGAAGTTGTTGTAGGTCGTCACCGACTTATAGGGGGTTTTCGCTTCGTTCAACGTGTAGGCGCTGCCGCGTACACCTGCCAGTCTGACACCCGCCTCCACATCGGCCGCAACCCCCAGGGCGGCCCCCGCTGCCAGCACACCCATGCCCTGCATGAAGCGGCGGCGTTCCCGATACACCTCGTGAGGTGTGATTTCAGACGACAAAATGTCATTGGGTGGTCGGATCAGCATGATTCATGTCCTGTCAGAAAAGGGCTTGCAAGTCAGTCGGCGCAGGCCCGATATCCTTACAAGCCATTATTTAAAGATGACCCGTTCATACGGTTTTTGTTTCATCCTGGACCTGCTAAGGTGCGTACCTTCCCACACCTTGTTTTGCGGAATCTGCCATGCGCACCCTGTTCATCCTGCTGTTTGCTCCCGTGCTTGCTTTCGCCCAGGCCGGCGGGCCGCCTTTCATCCCGGTCAACATGATGAAAGTGAGCGAAACGCCGGTTTCCAACACCGTCAATGCCGTTGGCGCATTGATCGCCGAGGACAGCGTCGTCCTGCGCCCGGAAATCGACGGCCGCATCGACAAGCTGCTGTTCAAGGAAGGCCAGCCAGTCAAGAAAGGCGCGGTCCTGGTGGTACTCGATTCCGCCGAACAGCGCGCCCGCCTGGCCGCCGCCCAGGCCGATCTCAATCTGGCGCAAAGCCGTTACAAGCGCAGCGAGGAACTGGTTGCCCAGAACTTCATCTCCAGGCAGGCGCTCGATGAGGCGCGCGCCAACCTCGACATCCTCCGCGCACGGCGCCAGCAGGAGCAGGTGGCACTCGACAAGACCAGCATCCGCGCACCCTTTTCCGCCGTGGTCGGGCTGCGCCAGGTCAGCCCCGGTGCGTATGTCAGCAAGGGCGATGAGATCGTGCGGCTGGATGCGCTCGGTACCCTGAAGCTGGAAGTGCCCGTGCCTGAGACCTTATTGTCTTTGGTGCGCATCGGCCTGCCGATCAGCCTGAGCTTTGATGCCCTGCCGGGCCAGACGTTCAGCGGCACGGTGCACGCCATCGATCCAGTAGTCGATCCGGTCAGCCGCAATGTGCGGGTGCGTGCACGTATCGCCAATCCGAAAGGACAGCTCAAACCCGGCATGTTTGCCCGCGCCACCGCCGATCTCGGCGGCAAGACCCACGCCATCCTGCTGCCCGAGCAGGTCGTCGTGCCGAAATCCGACGGCAGCTACGTCTTTCTTGCCATCGACGGCAAGGCCGAGTTGCGCAAGGTCACGCTGGGCAAGCGCGAACCGGGCCGGGTCGAGATCGTCTCCGGCGTGAAAGCTGGCGACACGGTCGTGCTCGACGGCCAGATCAAGCTGCGCCCCGGCATTCCGGTAGTGACGCTGGACCAGGCCGCGCAGATGATGAAGAACATGCAGGCCGGCAAGCCGCGCTGATCCAGGCGCCGAGCCAACCCCAGCAATCTGCGAAGACTGAGCCATGATCCTTTCCGATATTTCCATCCGCCGCCCGGTGCTCGCCACCGTGATGAGCCTGCTCATCATCCTGATCGGCCTGATCGCCTTCGACCGCCTGCCGGTGCGCGAATACCCCAACATTGATGCACCGGTGGTGTCGGTGCGCACGGTCTATCCCGGCGCCTCGGCCGAGGTGATGGAAAGCCAGATCACCAAGCCGCTGGAAGACTCGCTCTCCGGCATCGAGGGCATCCGCACCATCAAGTCGGTCAGCCGCGAGGAAGTCAGCCAGATCACGGTCGAATTCATCCAGTCGCGCGATCCGGAAGCCGCCGCCAACGACGCACGCGACCGTGTGGCGCGGGTGCGCGGCGCGCTGCCCGATGATGCGCAGTATCCGGTGGTCGCCAATATGGCGGCCCACCCCCAGCCAATCATCTGGTGGGATTTTTCCAGCCCCACCCACTCGCCGCTGGAAATCACCGATTACGCCGACCGCATCGTGGCA
>JANJUT010000246.1 GCA_024710445.1 Thiobacillus sp. | reverse complement strand
TTGCAAGTGAACGTATTGAGCCGCTGGTGGCGCACCCGCACGCTCAGGCGGCACGCCATTCCGCAGGATGTCTTTGATACGGCACTGGCCCGACTGCCGATCCTGCACGGCCTCGATACATCCGAGCGAACACGCCTGCGCGAAGCGGCCAGCCTGTTCATCCATCGCAAGACCTTTTCCGCAGCGGGCGGCGCCGAGGTCGATGACGCCATCCAGTTGACCATTGCCCTGCAGGCCTGCCTGCTGACCCTCAATCTCGGTGAAGACAGTTACCGTGGCTGGAGCGAAATCATCCTCTATCCGGATGAATTCCTGCGCCACCGCGAGGAAATGGACGAAGCCGGTGTCGTGCACCACTCGCGCGACATCCTCGCGGGCGAATCCTGGCACGGCGGACCGCTCGTGCTGTCGATTGCCGATGTGACAAACAGTCGGCAACCTGATGGCGTCAATGTCGTGCTGCATGAGTTCGCTCACAAGCTCGACATGCTGAACGGCGACGCCAACGGATTTCCGCCACTGCATCGCGGCATGGATGCTGCAAGCTGGGCGCGCGATTTCAGTGCCGCCTATGCCGATCTGTGCGCCCGCGTTGATGCAGGCGTGAACACGGAATTCGATCCCTACGCCACCACCGACCCTGCCGAGTTTTTTGCGGTACTGACCGAAGTGTTCTTCGAAACCCCACACCGACTCAACACAGAATACCCGGCCATTTACCGGCAACTGCAGCAGTTCTACCGCCAACATCCACTGATGCGACAGGAACCCCATGAACATGCCTGAACCCACTTCTGCGGCACGCATCGACGGTATCGCACCCTTCCACGTCATGGCAATCCTGGCACAGGCACGGGCCCTGGAAGCGGCCGGACAAGACATCATCCATCTCGAAATCGGCGAGCCAGACTTCGCCACGCCCGCCCCCATTGTCGAAGCCGGCATCGCGGCACTGCGCGCCGGACACACCCATTACACCGACGCACTCGGCCTGCCCGCCCTGCGCGAAGCCATCGCCGGATTCTATGACGTGCGCTGGCAGGCCAGCATCGACCCCTCGCACATTATCGTCACACCCGGCGCATCCGGCGCCCTGCTGCTGGCGCTGGGCCTGCTGGCCGGCCCCGGCGACGAGGTATTGATGGCTGATCCGGGCTATCCCTGCAACCGCCACTTCGCCCAGTTTTGCGACGCCCGCGCCGTCACGATACCGGTCGATGCCAGCAGCGGGTTCCAGCTCACGCTTGATCTGATTCAGCGCCACGCCACACCCGCCACGCGTGCCGTGTTGATCGCGAGCCCCTCCAATCCAACCGGAACCGCCATCCCGATCGACGAACTCACGCACATCCACGACTGGTGCCGTACACAGGGCGTGGCCCTGATCGTCGATGAAATCTATCTGGCTCTGACCCATGATGGCGCCGAGCACAGTGCCGCATGCTGGAACGACGTGTTCGTCATCAACAGCTTTTCCAAATATTTCCTGATGACCGGCTGGCGGCTGGGCTGGCTGGTGGCACCTGACTGGGCCATGCCCGCACTGGAACGGCTGGCGCAGAACCTGTTTCTGGCCGCGTCCACTCCGGCACAGCATGCTGCGCTGGCAGCCTTCTCGCCCGCCACGCTGGACATACTCGACGCCCACAAAGACGAACTCCGTGTACGCCGTGATTTCCTGTTGCCGGCCTTGCGCCAGCGTGGATTCGATATTCCCGTCGCCCCGCAGGGTGCGTTTTACCTGTATGCCGACTGCAGCCGTTTTACGTCAGACAGCCAGGCATTCGCCAGCCAACTGCTTAATCAGGTCGGCATCGCCGTGACGCCTGGAATTGATTTCGGTGCGCATCAGTCTTCACGTCACATCCGCTTTGCCTATACGCAACCGCTGCCACGCCTGACTGAGGCCATGACACGGCTGGATCGCTTTTTACAGGCATAAAAAAACCGGCCCGAAGGCCGGTTTTCAGTCCTGAACCCGGAATTACTGGGCAGCAGGAGCAGGAGCAGCAGCGTCAGCAGCAGGTGCAGCTTCTTCAGCAGCAGGTGCAGCTTCTTCAGCAGGAGCAGCTTCCATCGGAGCAGCAGCTTCAGCAGCAGGCGCTTCAGCAGCAGGCGCTTCAACAGGAGCAGCAGCTTCTTCTTTTTGGCCGCAAGCGGTCATGGAAACAGCCAACAGAGCAGCCAACAGAACGGAATATTTCATTTGATTTCCCTTTACTTACAATATAAAAACCCACACCAGAGATCGGTCCGGGACTTGAGATCCAGCCGACGCGCGGAATTCTAACAAATCGGCAAAAGAAAACCACTATCCACTAAAATTCTTCTGTTAAGTGAAAATAGCGTTGTTTAATTACAACTAGATAACGCAAACTCCATGCAAAAGCGGCATCGTCAAAGACTTGGCATTCCAAGCTTTTGCCGCAAAAATTTGACCACATCAGGTTTGAACTCACCACGATCCAGTGCGTTCCGGTAAGTCACATGCGCATCCTCAATACGCCCCATCGCTTCCTGGGCCAACCCAAGTCCTAACAGCCAACCACCCTGATTGGGGTCGGCTGCCAACGCACGCTGATAGGACTTCACGGCAGCTTCATAGCGTAGTGTTTGTGACTGCAAGGCACCCATCAACGCATGATCGGCTGGCCGCAAACCATCCCGCCCACGCTCCAGCCAGTTCAAGGCTTCTTCACGCCGTCCCTGATCCGCCAGCAGGCGCCCCGCCGCAATCGCAAGACCATCATCCGGCTTCTGGTCATAGCCCGCCTTCAATAGCGAAAAAGCGGCATCAGGCTGCCCGCTGTCCTGCACAAGCCTGGCCAGCTGGATCCGCGCACTTCGCATACCCGGCTGGCGCTCCAGTGCCAGCCGGTATTTGCTCATGGCAGCTTCGATCTTGCCTGCGCGACGCAAGGCCTGCGCATCATCATGGAGTTGCCGGGCCTCCATTTCCGGGGTGAGCTCAGCCATTTTCTTCACGACTGAAGGTTCAGCGGTGACTGAGGCAGGTGCAAGTGCAGGTGCAGGCACGGGTGTGCCGCGTATTGCCTGAATGGCAGGCTGTTGGGGCGCAACAAGGGGACGAGCTACCTGAACGGCAGGCGTCACCAGCGGCTTCAATTCAGCAGGGGCAGGCGCTGGATTTGCAACTGGCTCAACCAGTGGTGCTGAGGGCCTGTCATATTCCTCGACCGGAACCGGGGGGGCAGGCAATACCGGAAGCGGTTTAGGGGCCGCCACTAATCCAGGCGATGTCACCCTGGGTTGTACGGCTGCCACAACAGCAGGCGACGATTCCTTGTCAGGCGTGTCTGATAGCAGAATATAGCCTGCTAGCCCACCAGCCAGAGCCAATACCAGAAGTGTGGCCACCATTCGTGTACTCGGACCGTTCCTTTTGGGCAATGCGTAATGCGCTGTTGCAGGTTGTTCATTCGACGTGGCCCCTCGCGCATCGAGATCTCGCAGCATTTGATTGATGATGCTCATCTTATTCCGTTCCTTCCATCCATCCCTAGCCCAGCATCCGCCAGCCGACAACCGCTGCTGCGCCCAGCCCCAGCAAAGCCAGTCCCCAAAACAGGTTGCCGGCTCCCCACCACTGGCGCACTGCCAGGGTGTCGCGCGCAGCGGCACTCACATTACGGT
>JANJUT010000233.1 GCA_024710445.1 Thiobacillus sp. | reverse complement strand
GGGCGTAGGTGTACATCGGGTAGATGCACCAGGTGTCGCCGGTGTTGTGGTGATGCGCGCGCTTGATGCGGTAAATCGCCGGGTCGCGCAGGTTGATGTTGGGCGAGGCCATGTCGATCTTCGCGCGCAGCACGTGGGCGCCGTCGGGGAATTCGCCTGCGCGCATCGAGCGGAACATGGCCAGGTTTTCTTCCACGCTGAGCGTGCGGTAGGGGCTGTCCTTGCCTTTCTCGGTCAGCGTGCCGCGGTAGGCGCGCATCTCGTCGGCAGACAGCGAATCCACATAGGCGTGGCCGGCCTGGATCAGGTATTCGGCACAGGCGTACATGGTGTCGAAGTAGTTCGACGCGAAGTAGAGGTGCTTGCCCCAGTCGAATCCCAGCCATTTCACCGATTCGGTGATGGCGTCGACGTATTCCTGGCTTTCCTTTTCCGGGGTGGTGTCGTCGAAACGCAGATGGCACACGCCGTTGTAATCACGCGCGAGGCCAAAGTTCAGGAAGATCGACTTGGCGTGGCCGAGATGCAGATAGCCGTTGGGTTCGGGTGGAAAGCGCGTCTCGACGCGTCCGCTCCATTTGCCAGCAGTATTCTGCTCGTCGATGAGGTTGCGGATGAAGTTGGCGGCAGGGGCGGGGGCAGTGTCGTGCGACATGTTCAGGTGTGTTTCTGGAAAGCGTGAATTGTAGCGGGTTCAGGTGATGATGCCGCCGCCAAGACAGACTGCGCCGTCATACAGGACGACAGACTGACCGGGCGTGACCGCCCATTGCGGGCTGTCGAACGCCAGTTCCAGCGTGTCATCACTCAGTGTCACCACACGGCAGGACGCATCGGTCTGACGGTAGCGGGTCTTGGCAGTATAGGGTTTGTCCGGACCGGGTGCTTCGCCGCTGATCCAGTTGAGCTGGCCGGCCGCGAGCGTCGAGCGCTGCAGCAGCGGGTGGTCGTGGCCCTGCACCACGACCAGCGTATTGCTGGCCATGTTCTTGGTGGCGACGAACCACGGATCGGTATTGCCATCCTTTTGTCCACCAATGCCGAGGCCCTGTCGCTGCCCCAGGGTGTAATACATCAGCCCCTGATGCTGACCGACGACACGGCCTTCGGGCGTTTTCATTTCCCCCGGATTGCGCGGCAGATAGCGTTCGAGAAATTCGCGGAAGTTGCGTTCGCCGATGAAGCAGATGCCGGTCGAGTCCTTCTTCCTGGCATTGGGCAGGCCGATCTTTTCTGCAATCTGGCGCACCTCGGGCTTGGGCAGAGCGCTCAGGGGGAAGAGGGCAGGTTTCAATTGGGCCTGGCTCAGGCGATAGAGGAAATAGCTCTGATCCTTGTTGCTGTCTGATGCGCGCATGAGGGTGGCGCGGCCCGTGCTGTCCGTGCCCTTGCCGGCGTAATGCCCGGTGGCGATGAACTCGGCGCCGCGCGCGATGGCGTCGTCGAGGAAGGCCTTGAACTTGATTTCCGCGTTGCACAGCACATCGGGGTTGGGGGTGCGCCCGGCCTGGTATTCGGCGAGGAAGTAGCTGAACACGCGTTCCTTGTACTCGGCGGCGAAATTGACCGCTTCGATCTCGATGCCAAGCACGTCGGCTACCGCCAGCACGTCGAGAAAATCCTGGCGTGCGGTACAGTGGTCGGTGTTGTCGTCGTCATCCCAGTTCTTCATGAACACGCCGAGCACGTCGTAACCCTGCTGCTTCAAGAGATAAGCGGCGACTGCGGAATCGACGCCGCCCGACATGCCGACGACGACACGTGTGCTCATAGATGGCTCACGAAATCGAGTGGAAAGTGCCGTCCGGCCAGGTAATCCTGCACGCAGCGCATCACCAGTTGGCTGCGGTGAGGCACAGTGCTGGCGGCGAGTTCGTCCGCCGTCAGCCACAGTGCGCGCACGATGCCCTCATCCAGCGTGCGTTCCGCATCAAGGCCGGTAGCCTGGCAGATGTAGGCAAAGCGCAGATAGGTGATGTCGCGCCGTGCGTAGTAGGTGCTGTAACAGCCGAGCAGCGCGAGCGGCTCGACGTGATGCGCGGTCTCTTCCAGCGCTTCGCGGCGCACCGCGTCGAGCAGGGTTTCGCCCGGCTCCCAGTGGCCGGCCGGCTGGTTGAGACGCAGGCCTTCGGCGGTGTGTTCTTCCACCAGCAGAAACTTGCCGTCGCGTTCGACGATGGCGGCAACGACCACATGGGGCAGCCACTGTGTATTCAGGCTTGGTTCAGACATTCAATTCCTTCCATTCTCCGGGCTGCAGTGCGCCCAGGGTCCAGTCGCCGACTGCTGCGCGAATCAGCCGCAGGGTGGGGAAGCCCGCTTTGGCGGTCATGCGGCGCACCTGGCGGTTTTTGCCTTCGGTGATGACGAGTTCGATCCAGTGGGTGGGGATGGTCTGGCGGGCGCGGATTGGCGGGTTGCGTGGCCACAGCCCGGCGGGCTCGTCGATGATCCGGACCTGCGCCGGCTGGGTGACGAAATCGCCGAGATCGACGCCGTGCCGCAGCGGTTCCAGCGCGGCTTCATCGGGCGCACCTTCAATCTGTGCCCAGTAGGTTTTGGGCAGTTTGTGCCGGGGATCGGCAATCCGGCTCTGCAGGGCGCCGTCATCGGTTAAAATCAGCAGGCCTTCGCTGTCTGCATCCAGACGCCCGGCCGCATATACGCCCGGCAAGTCGAGATGATCCCGCAAACCCTGCCAGCGCCCCTCCGGGGTGAACTGGCTGAGTACGCCGTAGGGTTTGTTGAAAAGAATCAGGCGCGACACGCTTCGGAGGGACAAAGTCCCATTTTACCCAAACAGGGCCCAAGTACCTCAAGGGCATTAGCAACGTTTCGAGACACCATGAGCACACATATCCAGATTCCCGCCGCAGGCCAGAAAATCACCGTTAACGCCGACAACACCCTGAACGTCCCCGACATGCCGATCATTCCCTTCATCGAAGGCGATGGCACCGGCGTTGACATCACCCCGGCCATGCGTCGAGTGGTCGATGCGGCCGTGGCCAAGGCCTACGGCGGCAAGAAGCAGATCGCCTGGATGGAAGTGTTTGCAGGCGAAAAAGCCACCAGGGTGTACGGCGCCGACCAGTGGCTGCCGGAAGAAACCGTGCAGGCGGTGAAGGACTACATGATTTC